>JAJDAS010000601.1 GCA_029261755.1 Nitrospinia bacterium | reverse complement strand
TGGTAGGAGATTTCAAATTTCAGTTCCCTCCCCTTCTCCAACCCCTCCCAGTTGTACTTGTAGTAAGTAAAATCCTTCTTTTCGTAAGAGTCATCCGAGGTTGGCGAAATCTTAAAATCTTCCACCCGATAAGGCTTTTGGATATGAACCTCCAGTAATTCCGTTGGATAAACCAGGTGAAGATTGTACTGAAAATTCCTCGACTCTCCGGCCTTTGCCTGAAAAGGAGCATATTGGAAGTCCACAAAAAAATCGGGGTAAGGAAGTTTCACCAGGGTTTCACTCCAATTTTCCTTTTTCTGAATTTCATAAAGCTGACAAAAATGTTGACCACCAGGAGAAAGAGAACATACATCGGTTAGCTTGGTTACTTCCTTCGGAAGGATGAACAGCGCTTCTGCGGGAAAGGCATCCCTGGGTTTGAACTTCCCCTCGTAAATAACCAAAACCTGCTGGGTGTCGTATTCCGGCATGATGGTAACCTTCATCCGGCCTATCACAAGGTTTTGGCTTTCCAGGGATTCCGTTGCCTCAAGATTAGTGACTAAGGAAAGGAAGAGGAACAGAAAAAAGAGTCGTTTCATGTGGTTTGCCTCAGGTTTAGTGGCAAGGAAATCTAAGAATAGATATTTAAAGTTTTTTTATGCCACAGAATTACACTGAAAGGCACAGAAAAAAAATCTGTGCGATTCTGTGAAGTTCTGTGGCTTAAGTTTTTAGTTTTACGATTATTAATTCTGAGAGACGAGTTCCTAAAATACAGCGCAAGAATCTCATAATTCACTTATCTCAATTATTATATTATAATTCATTACAGTAACTTCCTCAAAGAGACGCCCATGTTTAAGATCTTTATTAATGTTTTCCTTTTCTTTTTCGCGTCCATTTCCTGGGCGGATGGCAGTTGCGTGGTTTGCCATGGGGCATTGAAAGACGCCCGGCTAATGAAAACTTTTCAAACCTGGCAAAGCTCCATTCATGGCCAACAAGAGGAATCATGCCAAACCTGCCATGGGGGAGACGCCTCCTCTGCCGCTAAAAAGGCGGCCCACACAGGTGTATTAAAGAAGAGTCACCCTAAAAGCTCCATCCACAGCCCCAATATCCCGAAAACCTGTGGCAAATGCCATGGGGCCATCCTGGAGGATTTCCAAAAGAGCGCCCATTTCAAGAAAATTTCCCAAAAAGAGAAGGCCCCGGACTGCGTTACCTGCCACTCGCCCAAAAGCGGTTTCATCGCCTCGGTGGAAAAAATGGAACCCCTCTGCCTTCATTGCCACGAGAATTCCGTTCCTCCTTCCGCCCACATTATTGACAGAGCCAAAAGACTCTATACTTTTTATTCCGTTGACTTAAAAAAACAGCGGGTTCTCTCGGAAAGAAAGATGGAGGAAGGAAAAAAGGAGGGAAAAAAGGAGGGAAAATCCGTTCCTTTGGCCGGGAAGTTTTTTACCCTTTCCAGCCAATACACGCGCCTGGCCAAGGCTTCGTGGCATTCCTTCCACCTGGATGATTTTGAAATGAAAATAAACAAGGCATATTTCCTTTCCGTGGAAGCGGAAAACCTTTTGAAAAAAGACCATGAATAAGATGCCCTTTCCCATATTCCTGTTTTTTTTCTTTTCCTTCTTTGCAGCCCCCTTGCTGCCGAAGAAAGCCAGTGCGTTAAATACCACCAGACGCTGAAAGAAGAGAAAATGGGGGAAATGTTCGAGAAGTGGAACTACTCCCCACACCAACTTGCGGGAGTATCCTGCGAACATTGCCACGGAGGCGATTCGGAGGCCATGGATAAGCAAAAGGCCCACCAGGATTGTTTTTTTGGAGATGAGTCAAAAGAAATGACATCCCCACGTAATATCAATAAAGTGTGTGGGGATTGCCACGAGGATGTCTACGAGGCGTTTCAAAAGTCAAACCACTTCAAAAGTGTAAAGGAGGAAGCCCTGCGTCCCCATTGTGGGAATTGCCATTACGGACAAGAAGGCCGGATCATCAATCACTCTCAAATTGGAGATTTTTGCCGGAATTGCCATAAAATGTCCCAAAAAGAAGACCAGTTTTTCATGACCTACGGAACGAACAACTTTTTGCATTTTTCCGAACGAACGAGGAAATCCATAGCCATAGCGGAAAAGATGCTTCGCTACCAACTTGCATCGAAGAAAAGAACCGTCCCTGAAGAGGATCTCCAATTGGCAAAAGAACTTGTTGGAATTTCCCAAAACAGTTTTGCCGCCTCAACCATTCGCTGGCATCAATTCGAAGGGAAGGAAATTTCCCGATTTTCAAAAAAAGCTTATTACCTGGCACAGGCAGCCATTGACCTCTTGCTTCCCAGGAAGAAAGAGAAGGAAAGATAAAATATTTTTAACCGCGAATTTCACTAATTATTAAATTATTATTCGTGCAATTAGTGAAATTCGTGGTTCCATCTCTTTGATTTTAAAAGATTTTTAGATTGGTGGAATATTTATTCAAAATCATTGCTGTCCGGTTAATAAATTAATAAAAACGGATACTTAGGGTGCCAAGTTACCCTAAAAGTGTAAAAAATGAGGTCTAAAGCGCATGTTTATTAGGTTTGCCATAAGCTGTGTTCCCTCCAAAAAGTGTAATTTTTT
>JAJDAS010000600.1 GCA_029261755.1 Nitrospinia bacterium | reverse complement strand
CTTGGGAAACCACGGAAGACGTTCTGGAAACCCTAAAGCTCGTTCTTAAATTGCCCCTCCCCTTTGAGCTATGCATCTCATCCCTGAGTTTTTATCCAGGCACCGAACTTTACAAAAAAGCCATGGAAGAGGGTTTGATTCAGGATGAGAAACGGGACATCTACCGTAAACCCTTCATACTCCCCAAGGGTTCTTATCTAAATATCCTTATTTATCTGGCACAGTTTCGATATATCCCCCGCAGCATATTAAAATTATTGTCTCATGACACAATGGTGCGCCTTTTCAACAAAAGCCGGCATGCAAAATTTTACGAAAACCTGTACCTTTTTTTAGAAAAGATCTGTTTTTGGGGAAGAGGGTGTAAGGCATTGTTGCGAGGCGATTTCCTGCGTGTTTTTACATACCTGAAAGGGCAAATTTTCTCTCATTAAGCAAACGCTTATCCGGTCCCCCCCCCCTCTCCTTCTCTGAGGAAACAGTGAAATCAAATCATTTAACAACCATCAATATTTTGATTTTGCTTAATCTTTGGAATAACAGTGTTAAATAAAAGGCGAAGGCCGTATTTAGCATAGCTGAAAAATTCAAAAAACGAACTGCATTGAGCAAACGTTCTCAAAATATAGTTGGGTCTTAAAAAATGCTTTGTTAGCATCCTCTTTCTGTATTGAATAATCTGATCTCTTGTTAAATAGAGCGTTCCTCCAGAAGTGGGGTTTGAAAAATAGTTGTGCCCGGTTAAGGTTTTTTTTAGCAGACCCAAGTCCTTGCAGATTTGGTTCAACTCGGTCCCTTCAAAAGGCGTTGCGATATGAACTTCTATGAAATCACAATCCAACTCTTGCATAAGTTTCATTGTATCCTCTATCGTTTCATGTGAATCCCAGGGAAAGCCAATCATAAAAAAACCAAATGTTTGAACACCGGATGCTTTGCAAATAGCTATCGTCCGTCGCGCTTGATCCGCAGTGCTATTTTTTTTAATTTTTTGCTGTATCTTGTCGTTTCCGGATTCTACTCCAAAAGCGATGAGCCAGCATCCAGCTCTTTTCATCATTCCGACAAGTTCTTCATCAAGCGTGTCAGTTCGGCTATTTGCCACCCAATTAATCTTAAGTTGCTGACCCACGATTTTTGAACAAATTTCCATCACATATTTTTTGTCCATAGTGAATGTATCTGCTCTGAAAAAGAAATCTCTAATACCAAATTTATCGATACAATCTTTAATTTCGAGTAGTACATTATCAACAGATCTGCTTCTCAGTTTTCGACCGGAAATGGTGGGCGTGAGGCAATAGATGCATTGCGCGGGGCATCCCCGCGATACCACGATGGTTGCCATTGGCCTCCCACTCTTAGGGCATTGATATAATTCATTCTTTATTAGACTTCTGTCCGGGAAAGGGAGAGTGTCAAGTTCGTAACAGAATTCAGGAGAGGGAGTCTTTATCCAATCCTGATATTTGTTTTTAATAATTAACCCCTCAATGGATTCAAGAGAATGACCATTTCTTATGCTATCTATGACTTTAGGTATGACAAATTCGGCTTCTCCATAAATAGCTATATCTAGTGATTTAAGAGAGCCTTTATTCATCTCTTCCACTGGATAAGAAAAAAAGCAACTTCCTTTGGCGATAGCAATTATTCCTGGTAACAAGTTTTTAACTTTTTCCAAAAACTCCGCATCTTCCATAAGGGTCGTACTTGTGGTGCTAATGATGATAAGCTCAGGGCAGGATGACTGAATATCATTCAAAACGTGTTCTTCTTCCATTTTCTCAACCGGGTAATCTCTAAGTAAAGACTTAACGCCACATTGTTGCAATTGAGCGGCTAGATACCCTAAATCGTTCGGAGCATGAGGAGCTTGCGTTGCCGAGCCTTCAATATCGGCTTGGCATCTTTCTTCACCGCGTTGATACAACCCAGTGGGAGGATAGCACAGCAAGGCTTTTGTCACATCTTTTTTTGTGGATTTAGTAGTCATCTTTTCGAGAGGCGTTCCTTGAAAATGAGCGATAACATGCGTGACGCGGTTCTGATTATTCCGGCCCAGTTTCCTGAATGTTTCGGCATGTCCCCAGCCCTGGAATAATATGAGATAGGAATTTCTAAAACTCTTTTTTTGTGTTTCAGCATTCTGATCATCATTTCCACGGAAAACTCCGGTCCCGGGCTTTTTAATTCGGATTTTATTTTATCATAAGCACTCTTCCATATAGCTCGGTAGGTGCACCCCACATCAGTAAAGCGGGGCTCTTCTTCCCACCAAAATAACTCCACAAGTTTAGCGACCACGAGGTTACCGAGGCGAAGAAGGCCGTTCATGTTAGCACCCTGTTCGATCATCTGCCGGGTTGTCCGAGTACCGATTACCATATCCGCATCTTTAATATATTCTAAAAATTTCCCCAAATCTTTAGATCTAAATGTGAAGTCCGCCTCAACTATGATCAGAATATCGCCTGAAGCTTTTTCAAGGCCGTGTCTGATCGTATCCCCGTAACCCTTTAAATTAACTTTCTCCACTTTTGCTCCAGCTTTTATGCTAACCTCTGATGTTTTGTCAACCGACTGGTTATCCACGACAATAACTTCATCAACGTGTGGCATAAAATCTTTGATTACATATGAAATCACATTTTCCTCGTTATAAGCTGGGATAATTAGACTTATCTTCTTCTTGTCAAAATCAAGCGATCGCATCACGTAATTACACTGGTTTACATCTTCAATACTATTGACGTTAAAGTAAATTCCATTGATAAAAAATGGCTTAACTTTGCGACCATTCTGAACGGCTAAATCGATAGATTCCAAAAACTCCACCCTGCCTGTTCTCTGGGAAGGTTTGGTTTTTCTGATCCATTCGAAAATTTCTGGTGTAAATAGAAAAGTTCCGCATCCCAAGTTCCAATGAGTGATTTGAGCCGGTTTTTCAATAACTTTAGTTACCAAATGATTCTTAATCTCGACGGTGTAGTTTTTTTCAATTTCTTTAATGTTGTGGCTCTCTTTAATTGCGCAAATTGCAAAGATACCATCCGGCATTTCAGTCATTTCATGATGGTTTGAGTTAAAATAATATTCATCTCCTAAAATACACAAAAAAGGTTCCTGGAACATTTTTTCGGCTAAAAGGATGCCTTTTGCTAAACCAATATCGGGGTCCGAACAATGAATGTAAGAAATCTTAACCCCCCAATTTTTGCCGTCTCCGAAGTAATCTTCGATATTATTCGAAAGGTGCCCGGTGATAATAGAAATGTCCTTAATTTCCATTGAGTCGCGAAGGAGGATGATTGTGTTTTCTAAAATAGGCCTGTCCATAATTTCAAGCATGACTTTAGAAGTGTATCTGTTTTTTGGATAAGTCCTTATACCTTTACCAGCAGCAGGAATCAGAGCTTTATTTATCTTTAATTTACTCATAAAATAAGTCTACCTTATTAGTTAGTTGGTGTTTGATCACAGGCTATGTCTGTACTATAGGAATTTGCTGCTGAATCTTTCTCGAAGGTGCTTGCGGGACCTTTGCAAGCCCCGCAAATGTCAAAAAGGCAAGATACTTTGGCGAAAAAGGAAAGATACTTGCTATATTTAATCTTTGTTCCTTTGAATTTCTCAAAGATTAGCAAAGTTGAGCCTAAGTGTCAACAATCATCAAAGAGGCTCATCCATTCTTGGCTAAAATACTTACTGACAGGTAGGTATAAATTTTTCCAAGCCACGCTTTTCGTGAATGATTGAAAAAAAAATGCCCGTATACAAAATCATCAACCCAAAAAAGCTTTTACTCGTTTCAACCGTCGATTTTTTTGGCCGAGCCTTATTCTCCTTCATGAAAAGGGCTTCTCCGGGATTACCCTCCAGGGGTCAAATTAAAAAAATCCTGATTATTCGGCTGGCCTATGTAGGTGATGTGGTCATGACCCTGCCCGTTCTTAAGCCTTTGCAGGAATATTTTCCCGAAGCCAAGATTTCTTTCCTCACCAATGCATCGGCATCGGAATTGTTAAGCGGCAACCCGTATATAGAAAAGGTAATACCCTACGACGCCTTTTGGTTCTACGCAAAAAAGAAAGTCCTTGCGTTAAGGGAATACTTGAAGATGCTGAGAAACATTCGGGAAGAGAAGTTCGATTTAGTCCTGGATTTAAGGGGAGATATCAGAAATATTTCACTGGTGGCTTATCCAAGCATGGCCCCTTACCGCGTTAGTTATGAAATAGGTGGAGGGGGATATTTACTCTCTTCCATTGCGCCTTTTTTAGAGGTCAAGCATAAGGTTGATTTTCATCTTGATATCATCCGCTTTTTGGGAGCGGATACCCAAAAGTGGGATTGGGACATTTGCCTAGATTCAGCCGAGCTTAAAGAAATGAAAACTATTATCAACGAGGCGGGCATTGATCAAGAAGACAGAATTATTGGCATTCACCCCGGTGGAAGAAAACCCCTCAAATGTTGGGAACCGGAAAAGTTCGCAATCCTGGCCGACATGATTATTCAAAAATATTCCGCAAAAATTGTCTTCCTTGGCGCCCCCAACGAGACGAGGTTACTTGAAAGCGTTATAAAGGGAATGAAGCACTCAGCGGTTAATCTGGCTGGTAAAACCACCATACGCCAACTGGCCGCTGCTATCCGATGTTGCAATCTCTTTGTCGGCAACGATAGCGCATCCATCCATATCGCGGCAGCGCAAAAGATTCCGGTAGTAGCTATTTTTGGACCGTCAACATCCAGAGAAACCCGCCCTTTTGGAGACGGAAACCGGGTAGTGGAAATAGAAGACATGCCATGCCGAAGCAGTTGTGATGAAGATCAATGCCTTTTCCACAAGCGAAAAGAATGTATGAGAAGTATCAGCCCCGAAAAAGTTTTCCAGGCTGTTGAGTCTTGTTTATCAACCGATTAAAAGAAAGAAAAACACTTTAAACGCTTAGGAAGGCAGGAAGGGCAGGAAAAAAACATTTTAACCACGAATGGTCGCGAATACATAAATCTTTTAGTTGATAATCACAAAAGTTTCAAGTATAGTTGTAAGAAGCCAACTTTTACAGGGAATTTCCAGACATGTTTGGGAGAATCAGAGAATTTAATTTTTGGAATAACGAGCCCATAAAATCGGGCTATTTCAGAGAAAGCTATATAAATGCCTTCTCCAAATATCTGAACAATTCCCTGGTCAAAGTCATTTTGGGGCAAAGAAGAGTTGGAAAAAGTACATTGCTAAGGATGCTCATGGAATGCCTCATAAAGCGCGAGGGCGTTCCTCCTGAAAATATTTTATTTATTAACAAGGATATTCATGCCCTGGATTTTATTATTGACAGCCAAGAGCTTCAAAAGGTTGTGGATGAGTATCATAAAGTCATTAATCCTCAGGGAAAGATATTTGTCTTTCTGGATGAAGTTCAGGAAATAAAGAATTGGGAAAAAATAGTGAACTCTCTTTCCCAGGATTACACAAGAGATTATGAGCTTTTTATAACCGGATCCAACGCCCAACTGCTGTCCACCGAATTGTCCACCTATCTTAGCGGAAGGTATATTCGTTTCGAGGTTTTTCCATTCAGTTATAAAGAATTTCTCGGAATTAAATCCCTGGATCTGGGCAAGCCTTCATTTATTGAATATCTGAAGTCGGGCGGCATGCCGGAAACTTACAACCTTATGGATGATGAGATAAAAACTAACTATTTCACCGGACTCCGCGACTCCATTGTTTTAAAGGATATTGTTCAGCGGCACAATATAAGGGACATATATTTGCTTGAAAAACTCATCGCTTTTTTAACCGATTCAACAGGAAGTTATTTTTCAATAAATTCCATGGTGAATTATCTAAAAAGTGCGGGTTACAAAACCAACGGCGAAACCGTGGGGGCATACCTCGGGTACTTGAAAAACGCTTATTTTATTCATGAATCGGTAAGGTATGATATTCAAGGGAAGAAGATCCTTGACGGCGAGAGAAAATTCTATTTGAACGATCTTGGCTTTAAATATTTCCTTTCGTCGCCATTTGAATTCGGCATAAGCAAATACCTGGAAAATGCCGTCTATCTTCATTTAAAAAGAATGGGATACGCAGTGAACGTTGGAAAAATAAAAGGAAAAGAAATTGATTTTATAGCGGAAAAAGAGAAGGAAAAACTATACATTCAGGTGGTCTATCTTCTTGCCGACGAGTCGGTGATTGAAAGAGAATTCGGAAACCTTGAGCGAATTAATGATAATTACGAAAAAATAGTTGTGTCCATGGACGAACTAAACCTTGGCTCCAGGAAGGGAATAAAGCATGTTAACGCATGGGAGTTTATGAGAGCATAAAAGGGGCCTGGCAAATAATACAGTTCCTTTTTTCTTGCCTATAGGAAAAGACTGCTTTTGTGATACGGTGTCAGGGGAGTTCAAAAATTCCTTCAACCCCAAAAAAAAATTTATAAAACCATAAATGAATAAACTGATAGATATTCTACACCTTTTCCGTTGCCAGCAATGGATTAAAAATACCTTTGTCTTTGCCGCCCTTATTTTCTCTCAACACCTTACAGATCAGAGTTATGTTCTTGTGGTAATTGCGGCATTCGTGCTTTTTTGCATGGTCTCCAGCGGAATGTACATCCTGAATGATATATTCGATTTGGAACAAGACAGGATGCATCCCATTAAAAAGAATAGACCTCTTGCCTCGGGACGGATCAAGATTTCCCTGGCCTGGTTCCTGGCCTTGATTCTCATCGCAGTATCGGTTCCCCTTTCCTTTGTTCTGCAACCCGATTTCGGTTCTATTTTATCAATATATGCTATAATCGTTCTTGCATATACTCTTTATTTAAAAGGGGTCGTTATTCTGGATGTCATGACCCTGGCCCTCGGATTTGTTTTAAGAGCCATTGCCGGAGGCGTGGTTATACAGGTCCCTGTTTCTTCCTGGCTGATTGTCTGCACCGCTCTTATATCTCTTTTTTTAGGCTTCGGAAAAAGGCGACATGAGATTGTCTTTCTGAGTGAGGGCGCAAACGACCATAGGGGCATTTTAAAAGAATACAGCCCTTATTTTTTGGACCAAATGATTTCCGTTGTTACTGCATCAACAGTTATTGCATATATTTTCTACACACTGTCCAAAGAGGTTCAGGAAAAACTTCATACGGAATACCTGGAGCTTACCATTCCTTTTGTTTTATATGGAATTTTCCGGTATCTTTATTTGGTTCATCAGAAAAAAGGCGGGGGAAACCCAACTCAGGAACTTCTGGCAGACCGCCCACTTCTTATAAACAGTGCGCTTTGGGCCCTTGCCGTAATTATCATCCTCTATAACTAATAAAATGACAATGAACTTCAAATTTATCCGTACACATTATATTACATTGTTTCTTACGATCTTTTTGCCTTTGTTCGCAGGGTGTTCCAGCACTCCTGAAAACGCCAAGGAAGCAACCAGTGTGTCCGCAAACCAGGCTGAAAACAGCGCTGCCAACGAAGATGCTGAAGGAGTAAAAATAGATAAATTTCTTCTTTCTCCAGGAGATGAAATTCAGATTACAGTTTTCCAACATCATGAACTAACCCGCAAGGTAAAGATACCACCTAACGGCCGGATTTCTTATCCCATCGTTGGTGATATCAATGTGGCTGGCAAAAGTCTCAGGGAATTAAGAAAAACAATAGTAAGGGGTCTGTCAGAATATGACGAGCCATCGCTGGTACCCGGTGATGAAATATCCATTGCCGTTTACAAACACAAAGAATTAGATCGAAAATTTTTGATTCCACCGGATGGATATATCTTTTTGCCCCTGGCGGGAGAGGTGAAAGCAGAAGGGAAAACCTATAGAGAATTAAGAAACACCATAAGAAAAAAACTTGAAAAATATATAGTTGATCCAAGAGTAGTCCTGGATATTACAAAATCCGTCAAACCGAAAAAAATTGTAAACCCGGAAGTGGGTATTGAAGTGGTTAAGTATAGCGGTCATAAGGTGTTTGTGCTGGGAGAAGTGAATCGCCCAGGCGTTTATATAGCCGATGGCAACATTAGAGTTATCGAGGCTATCTTGTTAGCCTCCGGTCCGGCCAAAGACGCGCAGAAAAACAATGTGCTTTTGATTAGGAATGGGGTTAATAACAACAATCCGGAACTAATGGTCGTTAATTTTCAAAAGGCCCTGGAAGAAGGTGATATTTCTCAGAATATATTGGTTCAACCAGGCGACATTATCTATATGCCACGGTCAATTATCGGCGATGTTAAAAGATTTTTTGCCGATCTCTCCGCCATTATCAACCCAATAATTCAGTTAGAAGGCGGTTACTTAATTGGCAAGCAAATCGAACAAATGCATGGGGATCAAGGTGCCGGTGGCGGTGTTGTCGGCGGAGCGGGGATTCCTGTTGTGCCATAGCTAATGTTAAAAGAATAATTAAGTTTTCTATTTTACTCTTTTACTCTTTGTTAACAGTAAATAAGAAAGTTTTTCTCTGCGTTCTCTGCGCCTCTGCGTTAAATTTCATTTTATTTAAATTGTGAGAGATGGTTTCTCAGAATTTACGTATTTGTATCTTTAGAAATTCCCTCTAACCACTTTCCCCCTCCTCCCTTCGAACGAAAGAATTACTTTGCAACTATCCATCAAAGAAGCCTATAGCTTTAAAGAAATAAAAGAAAAGATCCGGGAGGTTATTAATGAGGTTGAAAACATCCTTCCGGCATCAAAGGGCGCCTCTATCTTTCTTAAGCCCAACCTGAACGCCAATATGAATGCCTTGACGGGAAATACCACCGATTTAAGGGTTCTGTCTTCGGTGATTCATACTTTAAAGGATAAAGGCTACCACAATATTACCATCGGCGAAGGAACCAATAGCGGATACTATAGAAGTAACATCAGCGTCATCTCCCGGTTAAAAGTGGATGAACTGGCAAACTATTATGGCGTTAAAGTAATCGACCTCAACTATGCCGAGCCCTATGAAATAGATTTTGAAAAAGGGGTCAAAGCCTCGGTGGCAAGAGAAGCCGTAGAATCCGATTTTCTCATTAACCTCCCCAAACTCAAGACCCACTTCGAGGCAGGCATGACCGTGTGCCTAAAAAACCTTATGGGGTGCCTCATCGGGCAAGACAACAAAAAAAAGACCCATAAGGACCTGGCTAAAAACATTCTTAATATTAACGATACCTTAAAACCTAATCTCCACATTGTGGATGGCATCATTGCTATGGAAGGGCTTGGCCCAACCAGGGGGACTCCTTTAAAGACAGGAGTGCTTATCGCCGGGACAGACCCTTACCTCATTGACCTGGTCTGCGCAAAAATAGCCGAATTTGATTACCGAAAGGTCAGGACCTTAAAAGCCGCTGAAGAGTTAGGTAAACTAAACTCCAAGCACCATGCCATTGCCGTTGCCCAGTATATTGGGAGATTTAAATAAGAATTTGCCCCACCAAAGGCAGGTCCCCTGGCCACTTTTATTCATCATCCAAGTCGCCAAAAATATTTCCTGGCTATACGCAACACCTCTTTATTTAATTATTTATGTTCCACCGAGATAGCCGGAACCATCCTGTACGCCACTGGTCTTAGACAGGATGTCTTTATCGACAAGGAAATGTCTTGTGAGGAGCTTTCCCTCAATAATGAAAAATGTACTCAATGTGGTAAATGCAAGGATTATTGTCCAGTAGACATTAATTTACCTGATGATCTGGAGAAAAAAGGAAATGGCTGCATCCACTGCGTATATTGTTACCTTGTCTGCCCGGAACATGCCATTAATTTCAAGGGAGAATTGGGCTTTTTGAGCGAACAAATCCGACAGTATGATGAGATCGTGAGGAAAACCGCTTAATTTTAACCCCAAGAAAAGAACAAAACTTTTTTAAACCACAGATTTCACAGATAAAAAATCTGTGCCATCAGTGTAATCTGTGGTTCCACTAAGATTTTAAAATTGATCAATAGTGTCCCAACGTTTTTTTAAAAA
>JAJDAS010000599.1 GCA_029261755.1 Nitrospinia bacterium | reverse complement strand
GTGGCCGAACCATCGGCTTGTTTAAAACTTTCAAAAATCACATCCAGTTTGTCCTCGGGGATTCCTATCCCGGTGTCGCGAATGGAAAAATGAACTTTGGCCCGGTCTGCCGTCATTTCTTCTAACATCACCTTGATCTTTATCTCACCCTTTTCCGTAAATTTCACCGCATTCCCTATCAAGTTGAGCAGAATCTGGCCGCAACGGAAAGCATCTCCATTTAAGCAAGGAGGGGTATCCGGGTTAACCGAAAGTGAGATATGCAGGTTTTTCTCTTTTGCTTTTTCGGAATAAGCTTGTATGGCACCTTCTACCGTATTCGCCAGGATAAAATCCTTCTCTTCCAGTACCATCTTACCGGATTCCACCTTGATGAGATCGAGCAAATCGTTTATTAGATCCAGCAATTTATTACCGCAATTGTATATTATTTCCATATAATGGCGTGTATTTTTATCAAGGTTCCCCTGCAGTAGTAAATTGGCAAAGCCGATGACAGGGGTTAACGGCGTGCGTAATTCATGGCTCATGTTGGCTAAAAATTCACTCTTAGCTTGGCTGGCAGCTTCCGCGTCTTTTTTAGCCTGGCGCAATTCGTCTTCCACCCGTTTACGTTCGGTAATATCGATGCAAATGTACAACACCCTTGCCAGGTTCCCCTTCTTGTTAAATATGGGATAGGAGTTAATCAGGTAAATGCCTCCAAGAAGTGGAATTTTACATTCCACGGAGGTCGGTTTTATAGCATCGTTTGTATTCTTGGCAGGGCATTGGGGGCAAATGTCTTCATTGCCGTAAAGCAAATGGTTGCATTTTTTTTTCGTTAATTCAGCCTGGGATATACCCAGTTTCTCGGTCAAGGATTTATTGCCCTTGATAATATTTTGGTTGGTATCCACTATCATCACCAAGTCGCTGATGGCGTTGAAGGTATCCTCCCATTCCGTATCCGCCATAGAAAGTTCTTCAATCTTTTCATCGAGGCGGGTAACAAGCCTGCGACTATATTCCTTAAGGTAATGGGATCTTTCTTCATCGGCCACCTGTTCCTTTTTTCCGGCAATATAGTCAGCCACTAAACCGGGAAATAAGTCTACATCGATTGGTTTAGAGATGAACCCATCACAACCGGCCATAATGGCCATCTCTTTTTCTCCTTTTCCGGCGGAAACCGTCAAAGCAACTATGGGAATGGATGAGAATTCCAGGTTGCTCTTTATTTTCGTTGTTAATTCGTAACCGTTCATTCCCGGCATATTGATGTCCATAAGGATCAAGGACGGACAGATCTTCTCGACAGCATCCATTCCTTCAAAAGCGTCGGCTGCTTCAAGAACAGTGTAGCCTTCTTGTTCCATCACCCTTTTCACCAGCATTCTGTTGTTGGGTTCGTCCTCTATATACAAAATTATTTTTTTGTCGGGTTTATTCATTTGCATATTTATGGCAAAAGTTAAGGTTTTGAGGTTTAATTTTATCCTAAATTAATTTCCGACCCTTTTCAAGGTGGCGACTATGTTATTCAATAACTCCTCTTCGGTATATAGTTCCTTTTTTAAAAGTGTTTCCACATGGCCGTTTAATTTGCTGCGGTCTTCGTTTGTCAAGTCTTTTCCGGATAAAACTATTATGGGTATATCCCTGGTATCCGGGTTTTCCTTCACCGCTCTGACAACGGTAAACCCATCAAACTCGGGCATCATCAAATCAAGAATGATGAGATCGGGTTTAAATTCTTTAATGGCCTCCATTCCTTCCTTCCCGCCGCCGGCGATAAAATATTCATACCCTCGGTCCTTCAAAATTTTTGTAACTAACCTGGCATCCTGGAGATTATCATCAATGACCAGGACTTTCCCAAGGGACCCGTTTAGCTTATTCAGGGCCAGCAGAAGTTCTTCTTCCGAAACCGGTTTTATCAAAAAGTCGGTGGCGCCGAGGCTAAATCCTAAGTTCTTATTGTTTTCAATGGTGGAAAAAATAACGGGTATATGTTTAGTGGTAGGGTTCTTTTTAAATTCCTCCATTAATTCCCATCCGTCTTTCCTAGGCATCAGGACATCAAGGATAATGAAATCCGGTTTGATGGAGAGGACCTCTCTCATGGCAATTTCCGGATCCTGAATCCCCACCACCTTGTACCCTTCTTTGATAAGCATTTTCCTATACAGGGTGATGGCGTTGGCCTCATCATCAATCACCGCCACCAGGCCCTTATTCATTTTATCGATTTGCACCACCGGGGGCTCTTCTTCACGGCTTTCTATCACTACTTTTTTTACGGGAAGGAAAAAGTGAAAGATACTCCCTTTTTGAACAACACTTTCCAACCACATTTCACCGCCGTGCATTTCTATCATTTGATGGGTAATGGCCATTCCTAAGCCGGAGCCCCCTTCTTTTTTCGTTGAAGAGTTATCTATTTGCCTAAATGTTTCAAATACTTTAGGCATATCTTCTTCTTTGATGCCTCCTCCGCTGTCTTCCACGGAAATCAACAGCATGTTTTCTTTTTCAGCCACGGACGATCTTTTGGGGCAGTAACTGTTTGGGTTGTTTTCGATGGCCTGAAAATCCTTCTCCTTAAATTTCTTTATGGAAATTTGTATCCAACCTTTATCCGTAAACTTTATGGCGTTGCTGATGAGATTCAAAAAGACCTGTCGGATCCTCGTCTTGTCCGCCCGGACAATGGGGATACCTTCCTCTATCTTATAGGTAACTTCCAGGTCTTTCTCTTTCAATAAAGGATGGAGAGTGCCGACCACTCCGGTGACCAATTCCGAAATGTCCAGATCTTCATGGCAAATCTCCATTTTCCCCGACTCGATTTTGGAGAGATCGAGTATGTCATTAATGAGACCAAGCAGATGTTGTCCGCTAAAATGAATGGCTGACAGATCATTTTTTTGGAGGTCGGTAATAGGCCCGTCTATTCCTTTTAAAATGACTTTTGAGAATCCAATAATGGAATTTAAGGGGGTGCGGAGTTCATGGCTCATATTGGCAAGAAATTCCGATTTTAATCTGTCCACCTCTTTGATTTTATTAAAAGCCTCAACCAATCTCCTGTTCGCCTCTTCGATGTCCATGGTCCGCTCTTTAACTTTATCCTCAAGGAAGGTCTTGTATTCTTCCAATTCCTTGGTCTTTTCACCAAGCTTGTCGTAGGCATGGTCCAGTTCCTTATGGGAGGATTCCAACTTGGTGTAACTTTTTTCCAATTTTTGGTGATGGTCTTTTATTTCTTCATCCCTGTTTTTTAAGGCTGTCACCATTTTGTTAAAAGAAGACGCCAGCATTCCCAACTCATTACTACTAGCGGGAACTTCAATGGTTTGGTCCAGATTGCCGCCGGCCACGGCGTGGGATCCATCCACCAGGTTCGCCAAGGGTTTGGTTATTCCCTTGGTAAAGAAATAGTCGGATACAATTCTCAATACCGTAAAAATAAGGGTAATGAAAATGGCGATGGTAATCATTTTTCTGAGCCCGGATTTCAGCTTAAGGGTGCTGAAAACAATGGTTACGCGCCCTATTTTTTCCGGAACCGTAACGTCCACGGCGTCCGACATTTCCTCATGGATGTCCAAAGGGTTAATTTGTACCTCCAAACTTATAACCCTAACAAACTCTTTTGAAATGGAGGAATCCTCTCCCGCTTTAACCAACAGGACGTTGTTTTTGTCAAACACGGATGTGGATAAAACATCCTTAAATTCCATCAAGGTTTCCAGCTTGCTCCGGATGGCTTCTTTGTCCTCCAGGAGGAGGGACAGCTCCATATCTTTTGCCAGGGATCTTGTTATGGAAGCGGTGCGGAGTTCAAATTCTTCCCATACATACTCCTGATGAAAATAGAGCAACGCCACGGAAATGGCTGAGGCCCCAAGGAGGATCATCGCCGTGGAGTAGGACATCATCCGGATTTTTAAAGAAAGATTCCTCATTAGCTATCTAAATAAAAATTGAACATCGAATACTGAACATCAAAGAATGTAAATTTTTTTAAAACCACTACCACAAATCAAAGACACAAAAAAACAAAAACCTTCTAAACCACGAATTGCACGAATTACACTACTTATTAAAATTTTTTAATTTGTGAAATTAGTGTAATTCGTGGTTCCATCTCTTTAATTTAAAATAAATCATTTCCTTTTTCGATGTTCAGTGTTGGACGTTCGATGTTCGAAGTTCAATTCTCAATTCCCTACTTCCCTTTCCATACAAAAGCTTTATCCGGTATGTTTAGTTTTACCTTAGAACGGATTCTTTCAATGGCCTTATCGTTAAAGAACAGATGGGCAATTTCGGGTGACTCGATGGGGATGGAAGAGGGTGGGGTCCCTTCCAAAATACGGTTGATCATGTTTCCCGTTTGAACCCCCACGTCCATATACTCGCTGTAAAGGCAAAAAAGAGAGCCGGCAGTAACGGACCATTTATTAAATCCTACCACGGGTATTTTGTTTTTGAGCGCCGGCAAGATAATGGCATCACGGGTGATTCGCGGTGAGGATGTTACCAAAGGATCATAAATGAGCCAAAGGGCGTCAATTGACTGAATCAGTCTTTTTACCGCAGAAGGAATTTCTTTCAGAGAGCCAATGCGCACCGTTATGAGTTCTATTCCATAGTTACTCAATGACGGCCGGGTTTCGTTAAGCAAGGATTCCGAGCGGGGATTGCTGTAAATAACGCCTAATTTCTTTATGGTGGGCATTACTTTGTGAATTACTTCTACATTTTTTACCAGGGGTATATCAAGCTGGACTCCAGTAACATTTGCCCCTTTTATTCGGTAACGAACGGGATCGGAAACCATACTGAAGACAACAGGAAATTGGCTTATATGGTTAGAAGCGACAAAAGAAGCTTCCCCACCAAGTGCTAAAACAATCTCCGGTTTTTTGGCCTTTATTTTATTTACCATGGACAAGCCCTTTTGGAGATCTGCTTTCAT
>JAJDAS010000598.1 GCA_029261755.1 Nitrospinia bacterium | reverse complement strand
TAAGCTTGTGAAACATGACGGCTCACGCGACCCGGCAAAGGTCGTGGAAATTGCGACAAAAGAAAAGCCAAACTTGCTTATTATAAGCAATGACTTTGTGGATTGTTCAGGACTTCAAGTCTGCTCACAGCTTCTTTCCAGACCGGACATGGCGGGCCTTAAGATAATTATCATGGCTGAAAAAATAGATGAAAAACTCTTAAATGAGGCATTTGAGTCGGGTGTCCACCACTTTCTCAAAAAACCGGTCATGGAATACGAACTCCTGAATGTAATCTATAATATCGAGCAAAAGGAGAAGAAAAAGAGAAAGGAAAAGATACTAGTGGTGGAGGACAGTGATATCATCAGGCAGATAATGGTTCTGGAGCTCAAACAGCATGGCTATTCGGTCTTTCCGGCAAATTCAGGCGAAATGGCATTAGGATTAGCAAAAGCAAAAAAGCCCGACCTCATTACCATGGATATCATCATGCCCGGCATTGACGGTTACGAAACCTGCAAAAGATTAAAAGATGATCCGGTAACCCAGGATATCCCGGTGGTAGTTGTCACTAAATGTAATACCCTGGAAGAGAGGGAAAAGGGATTTGAAGTAGGCGCGGTGGAGTATTTTGTCAAACCCTTTGCCCCAAATCAGCTTGCCAATTACATCAATCTCCTTTTCGAGACCAAAAAAGCCAAACGAAAGGAAAAGGCAGTGGTGATAGAAGACAACAGCACCTGCCGCCACATTATAAAGCATATGTTGGAAAAACAAGGAATTGAAGTGAAAACAGCCAGGGATGGAAAAGAGGGGCTGGCAAAGATCGGGCAAACAGAGCCCGATATTATTCTGTTGGATATTTTCATGCCTGTACTGGACGGATTCGAGGTCCTTCGCCATATCCGGAAGTCCCCAAAACAAAAACATATTCCCTGTATCCTTGTCACCGTCTCAAAAGAGAAAGAAGATACCTTGAAGGGACTGGCTTATGGGGCAAACGATTACATCGTTAAGCCCTTTGATGAAGAGGAGTTTATAGGAAGGGTCATGAATTTGTTAGCCGCAAAAAGGCTGTTCGACGATGTGGAGAAAAAAAACAAAGCACTTGAGACGCTGAACCGGGAATTGGGAGAGAAAAATGCTGCCCTTCAAAAAATGCATGTGGAAAAAGAGCGTTTCTATTCCATCCTGACCCATGACCTCCGCTCGCCCCTTTCCAATAGTCTCGGGTTTGTGACCTTCCTCCAGCAAGAGTTAGGCAAAATTGATAACGAAACTATTTTAAAATCCCTGAAGGCTATCCAGTATTCCGGGGAACGCCAACTGGCCATCATGGAAGACGCCCTGGAGATATTTAATTTGGAGAAAGGGAGAGAGTTGTCCTTGGTGGAAAATGATCTCGGGAAAGTGATCCTGGAAGTGGCACAGTTGAATGCTTTCACAATAAAGGATAAAACAATAGAATTGACCATTAACGGCCAGACCTATCCTTTCAAAAACTCCGACCCCCTGGTATGCCATTTTGATCGATTAAAAATTGGAAGGGTGCTGGAGAACCTGCTGGATAACGCCTGTAAATACGCCCTTAAAAAGGTGACTATCCGCTATGAAACCAAAGGGAATGATGTGGAGGTTTGCGTCATGGACGATGGCGAGGGAATCCCGGAAAAATATCGGGATAAAATCTTCCATGATTTTTTTCAGGCGCCGGGGGCGAAAAAAGGGACCGGCCTGGGGCTGAGCAGCGCAAAGAGAATAGTAGATGCCCATGGGGGAAAGATATGGGCAAACCCGGAGCCGGGCAAATGCGCCTTTTATTTTACTTTGCCTTTTCGCGGGCAGGATTAACAGGAAGCGGAAAATATGAAGGCCTTCTCAGTATTCCAATACTCCATTTCCAATGCGTCGAATCAAAACATTGATGAATAAATAGTAAAATTTCGAGATTCAATTTATGGGGTACAAACTATGACACAAATCGACTTGACAACTAGAAGGAAATTCGGACTCCGAGGCAAAACGGTCACAGGTATAGGATTACTTGTTATGTTATCTTTGGCCATCCTGGGCTTTTCAACTTACTGGCAGGGCTACCAGCTTTCCATCAAGAGATTACACGATCTCACTAAAGAAATGCTTCAATCTGAAAGCCTTGAGATTGAGAACGAACTCTCTTCCATTGAACAAGACCTGAAAACAATTTCAGATACCCCTCCCATCCAAGGGGTAATTCGCGCAAAGGATAATGGTGGAATCGACCCCCTGGAGGGGGATGAAATAAAGCTGTGGTATAGAAGGCTTGAGCAAATTTTCAAAGCCTTTATGCTGAATCATCCCATTTACTATCAGATTCGCTACCTGGATGAAGAGGGAAACGAGATGGTAAGAGTCGATTTTGATGGCAACGCCATTAGGTCCGTTCCGGAAAAGGAGCTTCAAAATAAGGCGCAATATAAATACTTCACTGAAACCACCAAACTAGACAAAGGCCAAATTTATTATTCCGATGTCAACCTGAATAGGGAAAATGGCCGGATACAAATCCCGCATACACCGGTCATAAGGATGGCAACGCCTATATTTGACGAAAATGAAAGGGCGAGGGGCATTATGGTTCTAAACGTTTTTGCGGATAAACTCTTTCAAAAAATCAGATTCGGGGGCGGTAGCATAATAAAATATCTCATCAATAATGACGGGTATTTGCTTGTGCACCCTGACAGAAACAAGGAATTTGGTTTTGACCTCGACTTCGATTATACCATCAAAGATGTTATGCATGAAATTGCTTTGGAGATTCAGGATAAGGATTATTCAGTTAAGCATCATGGGAAAGATGCCCATATTGACGGTTTCAAAAAGATATTTTTTGACAAAAAAAACAGAAATCGCTATTGGCTCCTTGTGCATGAAATACCCGAAAGCTTAGGCCTGACGGACATTCACAGCACACGGAAAACCAT
>JAJDAS010000597.1 GCA_029261755.1 Nitrospinia bacterium | reverse complement strand
TCGTTTATAACTGAGACGCTAAATATTGAAGAGGGAAAACAGTACATTGAATATTGAACGTAATTAATGAAAAGTATCAGATCAACATGTTTTATCACAGAATCCCTGCCAAGCCTCTTTTTTTCTCAATAAATGCGAAATTCCTACTGCGCTAAAAATTAAATACAAAGTCGTTACCATATCTCTATGGCGGAAAAGTGTCCCTATATTTGCGCTAGATAATGCGATTATAGACGATATTAAGAAAACATAACTAAGCGTTGTTAGTGTGAATTTCCAATTATACCTAAATCCAACAACTACCCCTAAAATAGCTAAAATTAATAATAAATACCATACGATGATTTGTGGAGTTACTAAAATCATTGATTTTGACTGAAGATCCCATACATAGGGTTCCAGTAGAAAGTGGGTCCATGCCATTACAAAAGCATTTAGAATTTCGTTCGTCGTCATGTTTTGAGTGGGATGTGACACAGGCAAATAATATTTGTCCTCTAAAGTCCTGTAACAAAAACCGCCAGTGTTAACTGATCCTACATGCACTCCAAGGCATTTCAAGATGTTTGCTCTTACAACTGTACTGGCTCTATCCGGAGTAAAATTACCCCCTTGATTTATAAAAAAAACTGCCGCGATTGCCGTCATGACGAAACATAGAGCCTTTTTTTTTAAAGAAATTCTAAAAAACAAAAATAAGGCAGGAATAAAAACAGCCAAACCTATCAGCCAAAAATATTCCCTAATGGTACTCTGAATAAGGGCAGCAATGCAGATGAGTGCTAGGTAAAGCAAATTATTTGAATTCAAAAATCTTAAACAAGACCATAGCATTACGGTAGTCATTAAGATAAAGACAGGCTCTTTTGTAAAATCCAATGACCAGATAATTAATGATGGGAAAAAGGTTGCCAATATTGAAGATATTTTTGCAGTCTTTTGATCAAAACTATCCTTTGTAATATAATAAACAAAAATTCCATTTAGTGTGCTAAACAGGATATTTATAAGTCTCCCTGAAAATTTGAGGGGCTCAAAAATATAAAATAAATACCCTAAAAAAATAGTAAGACCACTAAAGCCATATCCCCCATAAGATATGCCATTGATCATCTTTTCACGGTTACCTTTATGCCAATTTAAAAAAAGATCATTAGCATAAAAAACTTTCCCATCTCGATCTTCTACTAAAAACTCAAATTTACCTTCCATGAAATCAGTAGTAGAATCAATTTTCTGTTCAAATAACCATGCATAGCAATAATTACCATAAGCATCTCCTATAAGCCAAGCACCCTTTCCAGATAAGATGGAAAAATAGCCATAGATACAATAAATAATTATTCTTGCCGTAATACCGCTAATAAACAGATATGTTAAAAACTTTCTGTCTTCTTCCTTGCTAAACCACCGGATTAGTAAACACGAAACTACAACCACTGAGCTTAAAAAAATACCGCCTAAAGAAAAGGTTAAAAATGCCCCAAATATGAACCCTATAACAATCAAATATGACCATTTTTTCGTTTTTTTCACTTCAGACTCAAAACCTTTAAAATCTGATCGAATAATTGTGTGTTTTTCAAGATGCTTTCCTTAGAACATCATTTCCCGGAATATATTACGTAATATCAGAAACACACCCAGGGAATTTGTAAAAGATGGAATTAAAAAAAAGAAAAAGGAAGAATAAAAATTAAATGGAGACTGGATGTCTTTAAGGAATAATATAAAAAAAAGAAAATGAGGGAATAAAACTCACAACATAACTAAACTGGCGACATAATGACCCCTTCGCGTGTATATGGTCGTGAATTTTGCAGTTTTGTATTCTCGGACAGCCTGTTAAAACCTGACACAAGGGGGGTTTTATTCTTTCGGCAAGTAGCGCTTTAAAACAAAACGCCGCCACAAACCAATAACACCGGTTTTCCATAGAATATAACCTATCTTACCAGTTATCAGACTAAATTCCATATGACAAAGATGAGACAATCCACGTTTGACAATACTGGCCGTTCGAAAAGTCATGAAGAGGACGGGGTATTTAGGTTGTTCATCCTCTACAGGGTAAACCCGACTGAGTAAATTCTTGAATAACCATTTTGGCAATTTCCAGACCGCAAGGGTAAAAACAAGAACATTGCCCAATGTATGGTGATAGCCACAGTTATAACCCTGTTCGATCGGGGGTATTTCGAGCCCTCTAGCTTCAAAGGCTCTCGCTAGTTCAGTATTTGGTATGACGCGCAAAGCAAACACGTTTAGACAGAAGGGTCGCGGCAACTCACGCAACAAATCGAGTGTTTTTCGTGTATCTTCGGCAGTTTCGATTGGATTTTCAAGAATGATGTCGTATTCGGGCGGTAACATGTATTTATTAAATTTGTTTATGATTTTTGTCGCATTCTGGATGTGTTGCAATTTTGTAGGTCTTTGGTAAAAATCTAGAATGTCCTGGCTGCCAGATTGGATGCCCATGCGCAGTCTATTCATGCCGGCATCCAAAAGCAGGGCGATTTTATCTTCACGGACAAAATTCGGAATTGCGCCACCTTGCGTGAAGGGTACCTTGATCTCTGCTTTGTAAAGCTTGGCAAATTCCTCAAGCACCTTGAACGGCAAAGCGAGAAAACCGTCATCATGGAAATTGATCGTCGATATATGCGGATGTTTACGTATTGCCCGCTTAATTTCCTCGATAATGGTACTCGGCGAGGAGTGCCGAATCCGACGGTATTCACCATCATTTTCTATAAACTTCGAGTTGCTGCAGTAGATGCATTTGTTTGGGCAGCCGATACTCCACACTGTGTTGTATGAAAGCGCTGAATACTTAAGAAAATCGTCGCGATTAATCGGACTAAAACCCTCGCCACGACGATAGATGAATTCTCCGTCCTGATAAATAAGCGGAGGGAGATCATCCATCTCTTTTTGCTTTATTAAAGGAAGATTAGCGTTCTTGACTATGCCCGTGTTTGTGCGAAACCAGAAGCCAGGGGCAGTCGTATAATCTTTGCCATCTTTAAAAATACGCAGAAAGGCTTTAAAAGCGAATTCTCCTTCGCCTGTGCAACAGGCATCTACATGTTTAATGGCTTCTTCGGGATAGACGATGGCATGAATGCCCCCCCAAATGATGTATGCATTAGGATTAATGTGCCGAATTTGATCGATGATTTCACAAACCGTTGAAGAATATTGAGTCATTGCTGAGAAGCCGACGATGTCACCCTGTGCTAGAAATTGGGCGATTACGTGGATATCATCTTTCCCAAACTTTCCGCTACCCCCTTGGGCCAACCACCTGGCTAAACTATACACGTTCCCCGTAGGGACATAAGCAGCCTGGGTCTCGGCATGGATTGATTTGATAAATGCCGATATTTTTCGGAAACCGATACTGTCGATTCCGTCTTCGATGCTAGCCAAACGAATTTTCATAGTGGTGGCACCCCGACTTAGGCTAAAAAGGACATAAAAAACCGTGAATTCATCATACTATGATCGCAAGGCCATGCCAAACATACTGTTGTTGGTCCAACAGTTCAAGATCATCACCCCTAATCTTTCAAACATAGTAGTTTCTTTAATAATAAATAGGATTTTCATTTTTTTGTTTCTTAAACTGCTAAATCTTCCTTTTAAATATCTTAATTCCTGGTCCTGGTATTATTTCCATCTGAGAACTAAATAAGTTGATACTCCTTAACTCATCGTAATCCTTGCTGGAGAGTGGGAAGAACATTGTAAAGTTGGGAAAGGGCTTGAAATCTTTTATCAATCTATAGCTCTCATTAATTCTTCTATACAGTGCGGCTCTTCTTTTATAATGTTTTTCATCACGCCAGTAGTCTAATTCTCCTAAGTCTAAATCTAAATAACCAGATGTAATAATATAGTCAGGTTTAATCTTATCGATATCGTCAGGTTTGATTTCCCAATGTGCCTTATGAAGCATATAAGTTTTTTCATCATTTTTATAATTATTAATTAGCAATTTTTGTAATTTGCCACTTCCCCCCAAAGAAACAACATAATTAAAATCATTATGCAATGTTTCTAAATTTTCTTTCAACCGAGGCGCCATAACAATCATAGTTTTTGCTGCCCCTTCTATCATAAAGGATTCATTGAAAGGAATATTATTTTCAATCCATTTTTTTGCAATCAGCCTATTATCCACAGCGCCAAGTACATGTAAATATCTCACTGTATTTAAAGCTTGGGGAGTAATAAAAAGTATAACCAAAAGTGACAAAACGATTATAGATTTGTTGTGGTCCCATCTATTGATCACGCAATATATTTTGTCTAAAAAAAAACTCAGTAAAATAACAATAAATGGAAGCGTGGTTATCATATGATGAACAAGACCCACAGAGTTAGTAAATATAAGATAATAAGTTATTGGGAATGATAACAGTAAAACAACTCTTCTGGTAGGCTTAATAACAAAATATACGACACTTATACAAAATAATATCGTGGGGGCAACACCAATCATGTTTGGCAAATGATTTGTAAAATAAAATATCCGGGGACTCACTGCCGAAAGTTCCTTATATGTATTTTTAACAGTTAAGAAGCCGGCGATAAACTTCTTAAAATTAATTACCGCAAAAGGATCGAATATGAAAAAACCGATAAAAATAAATAATATCCCCATTATTAATCTTCTATCCCACAATGAAACAAAATATCGCTTAAGTTCTTTATATTCATTTAGTTCCTTTAAAAGGTAGGCCACAAAAAAAGTAATAACGCCAGGAATAGCAGTCATCTTTGCGGCCATGGCAACGCCGAGAGTAAAGCCTGATGCATAAAAAAATCTATTTTTCCGGAAATTACTATTGTCAGATAAAAAATATAGCGATATAAAATAAAAGAAGAGCGCACAAAAAAAAGTTGCAGGCATGTCATCTTTAATTTGAGTTGAACAGATAAAATGAGTAGGGGAAAAGGCCATAAAAAGTGCAGACATTATCGCGATTCTTTCATTAAATAGTTTCTTAGCTATCAGATATGTAAAAATAATAGAGCCAATACTAAGCAATACGATTGTAACTCTGCCTACTACAGATAAAATTGTTGGGTCATTTAGATAGGACAAGATGAAGTCATCAGTCGACATGTATATCCCCGCTATTTTTCCCAAAATATAAAGAATTCCATATTCTACAAATAACGTATAAGTAATGAATGTCCCATGTATCAATCCATCAGGCTCAAGTTTTCCAGTACCTACCTGGAGCGCTGCTTCTATATGATTGGTCCCATCATGATCATAGATTTCAGGCAGTCCCCAGTCGATATGCCACATTCTTAATATAAATGATATCGCTATCAAGAATATGACAGTCTTTGATAATATCTTAATAAATTTTAATTGTCTCATTTATTGAATTAACTATTTTTTATATCTGAAGAAAAACCTGATACTCTATTTATTTGTTCCAGGCATTTCAAACAAAAAGGATTTCAAGAATAATTTAATTTTCAAGAAGAAAGATACTTTTATAGGCCATATATAGATACTGCCTAAATACCCTTTATTAATAATCCAAATATAGCGAAATAATTTATTTGGAGGTAAATGAATTAAAATATTCAAGATTAGAGACTTTAAATATGGAAATCTAACAATCAGAGGCCCTAATGTAACGATATTTTCTTGAATATTTTTTTCTTTTTTCGTAAAACAATTCAAAACCGATCTATCAGTCGTCCTTGGAGGTAAATCCTCGTTCACTAAATTATTTTTATATGCTATCTCACTTAATTCAACACCAGGAAAGGGGGTGAAAATTGTAAAATTAGGATAGGCAGGTTTACATCGAATAGCTACCTCTACTGATTTAATTTCGTCATCAATTGTCGCAAATGGAATTCCAACCATACTATTTGCAAAGACATGAATCCCATTCTCATAAACAATGTCAAAAGCTTTTATTAACTCTTCATTTGACATTCCCCTCTTTAAAATTTTCTTCCTAATGCTTGCAGAGCCTGATTCAATAGACATACCTATAGAATGACATCCAGTTGATCTCAAAAGTCTTGCCAGTTCATTATTAATAATATTTGGTCTTATGAGGCAATAAAAAGGTATTTTCACATATTTTTTATATTTTACAGAAAATTCTTCTAACCAATCGTCTACTCCATATACAAAATTATCGTCTCCAAATCGTATAAAGTCAAAAGGATATTTCTCTTTAACTTTTAAAATTTCTTCAATAATATTATCAACCGAACGCCTCCTAAATATTTTGCCCTTATTTCGATATAGCATATTATATTTATTGTTAAAACAGTATGTACAATGATGGGCACATCCTCTTGAGGTCATGAATGTTCTAACATTCAAATTATATAAATGACTACCCTTAACATAAACTAATTCTCTATCAGGAAATGGGAGTTTATCTAAATTCTCAATTAATGGGCGTAATGGATTCTTTTTTGCTTTTGTGTGTAAATTTTTCGTATCTGAGTAATCGTACCCACCCTCAACAGCACTTAAAAAATCTATAAATGCATCATCCCCTTCTCCGCAAATTATTGCATCAACCGCCCAACTATCAACTATCTCCGGATTGAAGGTTGCGTGCGGTCCTCCCGCTATTATAGTAAGATTTTTATGTTTATTTTTAATATCAATTGCCAAATTCTTAAATGAACTTGCATCTAAAGTAAGAACGCTAAATGCGACAATATCTGGATTTTCCTTTTCAATCAGCTTTAATACATCATGTTCATTTATTATTCCTAAACAACTCTGATGCTTTCTTTTTTTTGAAAGAGCAGACAGTTGCATAATGCCAAGCAATTCAATATATGACATATCTTTGACCACATACATGATTTTCATATCTACTTTATATTCTCCAAATAAAATTAATTAAACCGCACACAAGACATCTTCATACCTTCTTGTAGGTTTATTGGATTGAAACCCAGATCCTTTGACGCAAGACTATAGTCAGAACTTTTAATAATTAATAGCCGATCTATTTGATCTCGTGACAGGTTTCCGAATAGTTTTAATTTGCCATTTAACTCTAAGAAACAGCTAATTAATTTTAATGGTATTTTAATCTTAATTGGTTTACGTTTGTTGTTTAAATACAAGGCTACACTATCAGCAAATTCCGAAAGTGTATACTCCATAGGCCCCACCAATGTATATACTTTTTTAAAGACCTTATCATTTAGAATGCTCTGCAAAATAAACTGTACAAAATCACCTATAAACAAGGGGGCTAATTTTGCCGAACAATCACCAGGAATCAGTGCAAGGTTAAATTTTTCGATCAAATATATCATCCTCGATATAATTTCAGTAGTGTTGCCACCGTAAACTTCAGACGGACGAATGATGGTCCAATTTAATTTTGAATTTTGAACTATCTTTTCAGCAGCAAATTTAGATTGAGAATAAGCGCCTCCATTCGGATCAATCGCCCTTGTACTAATGAATATGAAGTGTTTTACATTTTTCAATTCGCATGCCTTAACCAAATTCATAGTACCTGCTTCATTCACCTCAAAATATCTGCGGACATTATTCGCATGAGTAATGCCAGCTAAATGAATAACACAATCTATTTTTTCCAATAAACTACTTAATTTAGTCTCGTGAACTAAATCTGCACACACCCATTTGCAACCATGTTTCTCTGAAGGTTCTTTTATGTGCCTTAGCAAAGTCAAAGTGTACTTTTCCTTCAAGTAATTAATTAAATGGCTTCCCAAAACACCTGTTGCTCCTGTCATTAATACATTCATTTTACTTTTTTCTTTGTTTTGAATTCACGAATTCTTGCTGTAATGAGATTTTTTACAAACTCCCATATGGCTTCGAATTTAACATAAGATGCTCGTGTGTTTACCTTGAAAATGGTCGGAATTTCTCCTGTTTTTAAATGTAATCTTCTGACTTGAATCATGATTTCAGCATCAATAAACCAACCTGATGAAGTTAGATTTAATTTTTCATATACCTCCCTCGTAAATATCTTAGGTTTAGAATTTACATCATGAACTGATAGACCTGGAAATAAAATTTGAAATATGAAATTGTATGCGACTGATATGAAGTTTCTATAACGACTATCTTCTCTTTTTGTTCTATATGTCTTAACAAAATCCAGGTTTTCGTCTTTTAACTTTTGATAAACGCGGACCAGATCATAAGGTGGCATTTGGCCATCACCATCAATAACAGCAATTATTTTTCCAGTACACGCCTCAAAACCGCGTATCATATCCCAACTCATTCCACCCTTTTTAGGTAGCGCCACAACCTTAATGTGCGGATTGTTATTTTGCAATTCATATGCAATTTGCCGTGTTTGATCATTTGAATTTTCCCAATAATTTGCTACCAAAACAAGTTCATAATCTACATTCAACTTGCTAACAGAATCAATAAGTTCATTAACATATACTCGACAATACTCCTCGGTTTGATAACACAAAACTACTATAGAATATCCAGGAATCTTTAAATTAGAATCAGTCATCTTTTTTGGTAAGTATCGCCTGATAGGTGATCAGTCCATTTCTAAATGTCCAAGTATCAATAATGGTGAGTCCGGGTTCCATTGATATAATGTCCAGATTTTCTCTTGGTTTTCGGATATATTTGCCCTTGTCAAAATAGCGGATTGATTGAAATAACCAATCTATGCAAACATTAACCTTTATATTGCATTGATCCATAATCAAGACCAGTCCACCAGGTAAAGTAACTCTCTTAAGTTCCTTCAAAATATCGGTTGTGTCAGATGTGGATAGGTGATGAAATATTGCAATCACATACACAGCGCCGAATGTCTTATTTCTAAATGGCATATGCAGTGCGTTTGCGCGAGTAAAGTTTCTTTTTTTATATTGTTTTGCATACTGGATATAGTTTGAATCAAGTTCTATACCGAAATAATTGTTTGCTTCAAAAAGGTCTGAATACGTTCCAGTGCCGCACCCTACATCCAGTATCTTCGAGTCAACATGATTTTTACTTAACAGTCGATCCCGTATAATTTGTTTCTGTTTTTTAAATCCATTCTCAAGGATCAACCTCAACAAATTATAAATATAAACTGACAGAAATGTGATGATTTTTTTAACCATACTTTCCAAACCGTTATTTGTAGATTTTTTTTGCATATTTATATAACACCTTTTACGTAAACTACTGTTAGGTAGGAAACAACTATTTTAAAACTGTGTGGTCACGCGAGGAAAATAGTCTAATAATGGTATCTCTGATTGTTGCCTCTAAACGGGATTCTTGGCGCGATTTAAAAACATTGCACATCGTTTTAAAAAGACGCCATGGGCGGGTAGCATAACTCATACAATAAAAAAGCACTATCCCGAAAATCCGATAAAAACCGAGACTTCTATTTGAAATAGATTTAGAAAAAGAAACGGTATTTGTCATATCCGAGTAAGTGGAAAGTGACCAAAAATAGTCATCAGAAAATTCGGAAACTTTTCCTTCTTTTTGCAGTTCATTAAATAATTCCGAGCCGGGATAAGGTGAGTACGGCACGATCGAGATATCATGGACACCCAACAGAGTTGTTTCTGTGATAAACTTCATAGTTTGCCACACTACAAAATGGGT
>JAJDAS010000596.1 GCA_029261755.1 Nitrospinia bacterium | reverse complement strand
AGCCCTTTTGGAGATCTGCTTTCATATCATGTTCTACGATATTCGCGCGGACCTGTTTTTTGAGGCCTTTGATGGCGATGTCATACGGCTTAAGATTTTTGCTCTTAAGGAGGGCTATTTCAGCGGCGATTGAGCTGGTGGGAAGAAAATAGCAGGATAGAAAGGAGGCAGCTATCAGGAATAAAAATGAGGGTCTGTTTTTTTTCTTCATTTTTTTAGAACTAAAAGAGTCATCATTTAACGCAGAGTGAAGATAGTAACGAGTGACAAGTGACGAGTGACAAGAAAAGGCTGCTTGCAAATGCCACCATCCAGGGCCTGCCTCGGTTCCTCTGGTTCCCAGGGTCTCCCTGGGAACGAGAGGTTATGGAGCTCGTTACTTGTCACTCGTTACTCGTCACTGCTTTTAAAACCTATACCTTACATCAATCCTAAAATTAATACCTGCCCGTGGGTAGTCTCTCGCAACGGTGTTCATGGGAGTAGGGTCGGAGTATTCTTCGTCCAGAAGATTGTGGATGGATGCCCTGATCTCCGCCGTCTTGTAAAATTCCTTGATGATCAGGGTCAGGTCCAGCACTTCATATCCGCCCAGTGTTGACCTGGTGTCTCCCATTTCACGAGGACGCGGCCCAACCACCAAAAGATTGGAGTTTAAATTTAAGTGCTTGGTTAAGCCAAGGTTGATTCCTATATTTCCCCTATGGTTCGGAGCGCCATAAAGCCTCTTGCCCGTTTCGGAATCTACGGGATACTGAAAGCAGTAATTAGCGTATCCATAATTGGAACCTTCGAAGTTTGCCTTGAACTCCATTTCAATGCCATCCACGGTGGCGCCCCCCGAGTTTTCGTATTGAAAACCGGTAGGGATGGGCTGGAGTGAAATAATTTCCTTAATGTCATTATGAAAATAGTTCATGCTCAGGGAATAGTTTGAATTAAACTGATACCCTATAGCCGCCTCGTAGCTCTTTATTCTTTCCGGCGTCAGGTCCGAGTTGCCCGTTGCTGCGGCATTATTCATGTTGTACATCTCCTCGAAGGTAGGCGCCCTGAAGGCCGTGGCATAGAGAAGCTTTAAATTGGCATTGGGAAGAAAATTCCAGACCAGGGCGATCCTGGGGTTAATGGTGCTTCCCACGTCGCTATATTTGTCAAATCGGAACCCGAAGGTCCCCTCCAGGTTTGGGGTGAATTTCCAAACATCTTGAATGTAGAAGGCTTTTACCGATCGTTCTTCATTCGTGTTCCAGTTTGCCGTCGAGGTAATATTCGTTAGACTGGCAAAGGGGGCGCCGGTATTGGGGTCGAAATTGGTTGTATGTGCTGTATCGTATTGCATGTTATATTCATAAAGTGCGCCTGCGGTTATGGTATTGTTGTCCCACAAATAGTAGTCCAACTGAATTTCCGAGCCAATGGTTCTGGTTCTGTTTTGCGGTATCCCAACAAGCCCACCGGGGTATGGAGGTGCAAATGCCTTGGGGTAGGCCTGCCAATATGACCAATAGTGGAACTGATCGTAATATGCTTTAACCAAAAGGTGAAGCTTATCGCCGAAGTCGTGTTTATATTTCAGCTCTCCCAGGAAGTGGTCGGCTTCCAGAACGCTTTCATTATTTAATGCGTTCAATACCCCTATATAAGGGCCTTTGTCCGTATTTTGATACCTTGTAAGTAAAGAGAAATCCCCATAAGAGAGCTTCAGTCCAAGGTCATATTTTTCTTTCCAGTCATGGGTAAAACCTGAACGTCCTATGGAGTCGCTGGGAACAAACAGTTCGGGTCCGTTTGTATCCATGTAATCCATCCACCCTACTATTTCTATCCCGGAAAACTCCTTGCCTGCCATTATGTTATAGTGCTGGGTCCCGAAACTCCCGCCACCGGTCGTAATGTCAATACCGTCTATATCTGATGCCTTTTTGGTCACTATGTTTATAACGGCCACAAAGGCATTGGCCCCATGAAGGGCCGAACCCGGCCCTCGGATCACTTCAACCCTCTTGATATTTTCAACCATCAAGTCTTCGTTATGAAATGTGGCCCCGCCGGTAAACACGTTGTTCAACCGGTGCCCATCCATCATGATTAAAATCCTCTGTGATTGATAAGTACTGATGCCCCGTGACTCGATGGCGTCCAGTCCCTGCCCATTAGTTTTTGCCACCATGGTTCCGATCCCTGGAACGGTTTTTAGTACGTCCAGCAGGTTCCTGGCACCCATATTTCTTATTTGTTCTGCGGTAATGACAGAGGCGATGGCCGGGGCTTCCCGGAGGCGTTTCATATATTTGGTAGCGGAGAAAATCATTTCCTCCTCTCCCCAAAGCTGGGGATCTTCCTCGGCAAATGGAAAATCCGCTTGGGCCATTACTTCTTCTTCCCCTGTTTCCGTTGCTTCTTCCGCATGGAGTTGAGTTGGGGAAAACAAGAGGAAAGTGGAAAGTAAGAAGACGACGGGAAAGGAAAGAAGAGAACGGGCTGAGAGAAAACTGTAGGATGCTTTAAAATTTTCCACTTTGTCTAACCTTTTTTAAAAAAAGAACTAAAAGAGTAACCATTTAACGCAGAGGCGCAGAGGACGCAGAGAAAAGCTTTATTATATCATTATTCACAAAGAGTAAAAGAGTTAAAGAGAAAAGCAAAAAAAAAGAAAAATTAAATCAATTGGCCCACGAAATACACGAAAAAAACACGAAAGAAATTCTTTTTTTGTTTTTTTTCGTGCCCTTTCGTGTGTTTCGTGGGCAATTTATTGGGTTTAGCTTTTAAAACTTATACCTCGTTTCGAATATAAAGCTGATCCCTTCCCGTGGCAAATTCCCTTGATAGGCCCCTGAGATATCCGGGTCGGCATACTCTTCATCCAGGAGATTGTAAACGGAGGCTCTCAATTCCAAATTCTTGTAAAAATTCCTTGCGATGATGGTTAGGTCCAAGACTTTATAGCCGGCAAAATCCGGCCTTGTACTTGTCCTGGGAAGAGGCCGGGAACTCACCACCAAAAGATTGGAATTCAAGTTGAGGTATTTGCCCAGCCCAAGGTTGAAACCCACATTCCCTTTGTGGGTGGAGACGTAGGGAACCCTTTCCCCGGTATCGCTATCCCTGGGATGTTGCCAGGTGTAGTTGGCATATCCATAGTTGGAATCTTTAAAGTCCACCTTCACCTCCACCTCCACCCCATCCACTCTTACCCTTCCCAGGTTTTCATATGTGGTGGTTCTACGCCCTATGGCATCTTTAATATTATTTTGAAAATAGGTAACATTGGCCCATAAATTTTCATGAAACTGATACCCAATGGACGCCTCATAGGTTTTGATGGTTTCAGGCTTCAAGTCAGGATTACCTATTTCAACAGGGTTGCTTGAGTTATACATTTCAACAAAATTAGGCGCCCTGAAGGCGGAGCCAAAAAGGAGTTTGAGGGTCCCTTTTTTCAGGAAATTCCAAACCAGGGCCGCCCTGGGATTCATCGTGTCTCCAACATCGCTGTATTTGTCGTACCGCACCCCGGAGGTCACTTCGAGATCAGGGGTGATTTTCCACACATCCTGAATGTAAAGTGCCGTTACCTTTCTGTACTCATTTTTTTGCCAGTTTGCCCACGACGTAATATTCTGAATGGAGCCCAAAGGAGCGCCGGTGTGGGGATTGAAATTGGCGGTATGTTTTGTATCATACTGTTTTCTATATTCATAAAGCGCTCCCATCGTTATGGTGTGGTTGTCCCCTAAAAAACAATCAACTTGTACCTCCGAACCAAGGGTTCTATTCTTTAATTGCGGAATCCCGATAAACCCATTGGGGTAGCCTGGAATAGCGCCCTCGGGAAATATTTCCCAATATTGACGATGGTGAAATTCATCGTAATAAGCCTTTACAAGAAGATGAAAGTTTTCTCCCAGGGAACGTTTATAGTTCATTTCTCCGAACAGTTGGCTATGCTCTTGTATTGACTCATTGTTTAAGGCATTGGCTACTCCAATAAATGATCCCCAATCTCTATTAACATATCTTCCATTGAAGGAAAAATCTCCGTAAGACATTTTGAGGCCAAGATCATATTTATCTCTCCAATCTTCTGTGCGTCCTCTTTGCCCAATGGCATCCTGACCAACAAACAACCTTGCGCCATTGGTATCCATGTAGTCAAAAGAGGCTGCTATTTTTAAGCCTGAAAATTCCTTTCCCAGCAACAAATTGTAATGTTGTGTGCCAAAACTCCCCCCTCCGGCCCTTATATCAAGGCCATCAGTATCCTCTGATTCTTTGGTGACCACATTGATGACTGCCACAAAGGCATTGGAGCCATGAAGAGCAGAACCGGGCCCCCGGATGACCTCCACTCTCTTGATGTTTTCCACAACCATATCAGGAAAAGCAAAGGAAATACCTCCGGTCAGCAATTCATTAACTCTATGTCCATCGATCATAACAAGGATCTTTTCCGAATAAATGTTCTTGGTACCCCGGGATTCTATACCAACGAAACCAGCACCGATGTTCATGGAGATTCCAATCCCCGGCACGATCTTTAGAACATCCAGCAAGTTCCTGGCGCCCATATTTCTTATTTGTTCTGCGGTAATGACAGAGGCTATGGCAGGGGCCTCCTTAAGGCGTTTGATGTATTTGGTGGCGGAGAAAATGGTCTCCTCCTCTCCCCAAAGCTGGGGATCTTCCTCGGCAAATGGAAAATCCGCTTGGGCCATTACTTCTTCTTCCCCCGTTTCCGTTTCTTCTTCGGCATGGAGCAGAGTTGGGGAAAATAAGAGGAAAGTGGATAGTAAGAGGGCGATGGGAATGGAAAGAAGAGAGTGAGTTGAGGTGAAACCGGAGGATGCTTTAACGTTTTTCATTTTTTTTCTACATTCAAAAAAAAGAACTAAAAATTGTAATCATTTAACGCAGAGGCGCAGAGGACGCAGAGAAAAACTTTATTTTATCATTATTCACAAAGAGTAAAAGAGTTAAAGGGAAAAACAAATAAAAATACCGGGCTATCTACTTGACTCAACCATGCACCACATCTTGTGGTTGGTGTTGAAAAAAAAACAAAAATTTATCTAAAATCTGTTTAATGCCCATGAAACTTATCCTAAAACACCATAGAATGGGATCTGGTTGGCTTTTT
>JAJDAS010000595.1 GCA_029261755.1 Nitrospinia bacterium | reverse complement strand
TCGGGAAAATTCGAATCTCAAGCAGTCAGCGGAACAAGTGCATCCACCTTCAACAATGAAGAAAGGACGTTGGACTGGTCAGCCTCCATTAAAGGAAACGACATTATTTTCAACTGGCCGCAGGAAACCGAGGAGCTGAAGATTAGCCACCAAGGGAAAGGAAAACCCTGGGTGACCTTGCAAAGCATAGCAGCCATTCCCTTGCAGGAATCATTTTCCAGTGGATATGCCATCAAAAAAACCGTTACTCCGGTGGAACAAAAACAGAACGGAAAATGGAGTAAAGGCGATGTGGCGCGGATTAGGATTGAGGTAGAGGCCCAGGCGGACATGACATGGGTAGCCCTGAACGATCCCATACCCGCCGGGTCAACTATTTTAGGTACGGGCCTGGGAAGAGACTCCCAACTCCTCACCGCAAAAGAGAAAAAAACCGGATGGGCTTGGCCGTTATTTGAAGAGCGTTCCTTTGAGGCTTTCAGAGCCTACTATAACTATGTCCCTAAGGGGAAGTGGTCCCTGGAATACACCATCAGACTCAATAACGCCGGACTCTTTCAATTGCCGGAGACAAGGGTGGAGGCGCTTTATGCGCCGGAGATGTATGGAGCGGCGCCGAATGAAGCAATCAACGTAGAACCTTAAAAGGCCATGGCTGACTTTTTCTATGCTTTGGAGAATTAAATGAAAACTGATACCATAATTACGGAAAGTTTTTGATGCACGATTTCATGAAAGTATTAAACTAGAGAGACAAGAAGGGAGGAAAAAATGACATTAAAAGAGTTAGCCTTAAAAGACAACGAAAGAAGTGCATTACGGGAACTAAAGGAAAAAATGCTGGAAAGATTCCCGGAAGCAGAGATTGTTCTTTATGGTTCAAAGGCAAGAGGTGATTTTGAAAAAGAGTCTGATATTGATTTGTTGATTCTTACTGAATTGCCGGTCACCAGTAAATTGGAAGAAGAAATTAGCCACATTACCTATGATATAGAACTTAAATGCGATGTAGTCTTTGGCACAATTGTGGAGAATAGGGATTTCTGGGATACCCCTTTAGCCAATGCCATGCCTCTGCACTGGAATATAGATCGAGAAGGTGTTCGTGTATGAAACAGGAATGGATCGACCTGGCAAAGTACCGCCTTGAAAAAACAAAAAATACTTTGCTGGACGCAAAGCAATTTATCGGAAAGGCTTCTTTAGAGTCTGTTGTAAACCGTATTTATTATTCCGCCTTTTATGCGGTTAATGCCTTATTGATAGCGAAAGGTTTGTCATCTTCAAAGCATTCAGGAGTTCGATCACTCTTCAATAAAGAGGTTGTGAAAAATGGGCTTATTGAAAAGCAATATGGCAAATTCTATTCCGATATGTACAACAAAAGACAGAAAGGCGACTATCAGGATTTCGTGTCATTTGAGGAAGAAGAGGTCAAGGAATGGCTCGGCACAGCGGAAGAATTCATCAATCGACTTGAGAAATTAACGTAGGGGTTATCGAACAGTCGCAAAAACTAAAACCATGAACAAAAAGATTGAATCCATTAGGCATTAAGTAAAAGGACTCACTGCGTCTTGCCTCTGCAATTGCAGGCAGATACGTTTTTTCAAACAAAAACATTTTCATCTTAGGAAGGCAGGAAATGCAGGAAGATTCTTTATAGTTTTTTTGCTTTTCAGGTTTTTCCTGGTTTCCTGCCTTCCTAAGCTATTTTTTCTCCTAAGCCACTCCTTGAAAACCGGCTTTAACCGTTCTCCTTCAGCTTTTCGATAATCTCCCCAAACTTTTCGTCGGCCTGTTCGGCTGGGAACTGGATGGTTCCGGCCCCCTTGTGACCGCCCCCTCCGTATTTAGCAAGAAGGGTCCCCACATCGGACTTGCAGCTTCTGTCAAAAATATTGTGCCCGAGCGCAGCAACCAGATCACCGGTTTTTCCTTTAAAGATCCTGAAAGAGATATTCCCCTTGGGGAAAAGGGTATAGATGAGGAAGCGGTTTCCTATGGGAGTTTTGTCCAATTCTCTGAAATCGGTGATGATAACGTTCCCATCTAAGTGGGAGCTTTTTAACAGCAGATCTTTAAATTTTTCCTGCTCCATCAGGAATTGGTCGCATTTTTCCTTAATTTCAGGAATTTCGAGGATCTCTTCCAGGGAGTACTTTTTAATCCATTGCACCATGTTCTTGAAATAATCCTGGTATCGGCCAAAACCGGACCTGGGGTCGATGGTGTAAGAGATCAATACCCACCCGGTTGGACTTTTCACATCCTCTATCTCCAGTTGGGCGCTATCCACACGATCGGTTTCAAGTACCAGATGGTCGAACCGTTTCAGGTCCGGATGATTGTAGTAGTCGTAGATTACTCTCGCTGCGCTGGGAGCCACGGCGTATTTTCCCTTGAAGTTACTGATCTCTGCCATATTTTCCTGGGAAAGATGATGGTCAAACCACATGCCGCATTTCGGATGATAGGGTAGATTCAATATAATATCTTCTTCAGTTACATCCACTTTGCCGTCTTGCATATCTTTAGGGTGAGCAAAACGAATTTCCGATGTATCTTCCATGACGGATACCAGGACAGCGGCGGTTAGGCCATCAAAATCGCCTCGGGTTATAATTCTCACGGTAAGAACTCCTTATAAACGTAGTTGATTTTCAATTTTTAAAATGAATTTACCTTTTGCTATTCCTCTGAATTTCGTATAATTTAACAAGCTGGCTTTGAAAAGACAACAATTTGACGGTTCCTAATCCTTAAGAGAATGTATAGCAAACTCCGGGCCAATTATCTTTAGAAGTTAGATTCTTACATGTTGATATGGTTTTATTCGCGTAAATTCGCGACCATTCACGGTTAAGAATTATTAAATTCAAATATATACACTACAAACAAATTTCTCATGAAAATCAAAACATTTCTCATCTTCGTGCCCTTCGCCATCATTGCCCTGTTTTTTCAATCTTTTTTTTGGGTACCCACTTACGATAAGCAGACAGTGGGAAATACGAACCGCCTTCTCCGATATATCGACTCCTCCATCGGAGACGCACGAATCTTGAATCCCATCTTAAACGCGGATACGGCCAGTTCCAG
>JAJDAS010000594.1 GCA_029261755.1 Nitrospinia bacterium | reverse complement strand
CCAGTTCTTCCACCTTTTCTCCGTCAGGTTCTCTTCCGCATTTTTTGGATTCCCAGCAGTTTTTCTTTTCAGACACAATGCTTTCCTGTCATGGGTAGCAGGTTGATTAGAAATGAAGACCCAATTCTTTATCCCAGCGGCAAACTGACCACAAAGTTAGCGCCGTTGAATCCTTCAACCCCGGAATAGTTTCCATTCAGGGCTTGAATTCTGCCGCCATGTTCAACCACAATTTGTTTGGTAATAGCCAGCCCCAGTCCTGTCCCCCTGCTTTTCCCTTGTGTTGTAAAAGCATCAAAGAGGGTATCCATAATCTCCAGTGGTATCCCTGTCCCCGTATCTGAAAAAACGAATTCCACCTCTTTTCCCTTGGTCCGGGCAAGGATCAAAAATTTCCCGCCCTTCGACATGCTGTCCCTGGCATTTCCTGAAATATTCCAAACCACCCTCAGGAATCTTTCGGGGTCCAGCCTTAAATCCCCTTTATACTCCACTCTGGTTTCCACTTTGATTTTTTTAAAAGACATGTCCATTTCAACGAGAGGGATGATATCCTGGATAAAGCTGTGTATATTAATATTCTTAATGGATTGTACTATCTTTGTACCTTTTGAATAGGAATGGAGGTCTTCAACCATTCTGGAAAGCGACATGGTAGCCTTGTTCGTCATTGCACTGATTCTCTTTCTCTCCTCATCAGACAAATTGGAGTCGGCAAGAAACTCCAGAAAGCCTGAAATGACTCCAAGCGGATTTCTGAAATCATGAATGATACCCGCCGCCATTTCACCAATTACGGCGAATTTCTGGTTTTTCACCCTCTCATCATGAAGACGGGAATTTTCGATAACTTCTGAAATCAAGGCGGAGATGGAAAGAACCAAGGATTCGTCTTCACTGGTAAATATCCCTTCCAGTTTGTTGCTCAAATTCAGAGTTCCCATGGTTTTATCTTTTAGCTTCAGGGGAACACACATCATGGATGTGATTTTTACCTTGCCTCCCTCTACAAAATCGGGATGTTCTTCAGGGTTATTTACAATGACCGGTTTGCCGCTTTTCATCGTTTTTGCAGCTATTCCCTGGTTAGGCGAAAGCCACGATTTGTCATTTACTATTTTTCCGGATACCGCCTTCAGGTTGTATTTTTCGCTTAAACTGTCGATGATCATGATGGAACAATTTTCAGCGCCTATTTTACTTTTAACCAGCTTCGCCGTAGCGCTCAGAATGTCGTCGGTTAGAATGAAGGTTCCGAAAATCTCGCCAAGTTTGGAAAAAAATTCCAATTCTTCGTATTTAAAAAGAGTATGGGAAGCCAGGCATTTCTTTTCATAAGCGGTTTTTAAGACATACTCAACAATGTCGGCGGCGATGCTTAACTTGCCCGGTGGCCCTGAGACATAACCCACAGGTTTATGTAATACAATAATTTCGCGACGTTCATTTTCTTCACTCTTTTCCTCACCAAATCCCTCCGTTTTGTAAACCGATGCACCTTCCACATCATAAAAACATAGAGGACCCGTGAGCCTGGACAGGCTATCGCAAATCGACTGAACATCCTTTTTTCTGAACATTTTCTTTTTAAGCCCTTCAGTCAAAACAAAGGTCTCCTTTATAAAAGTTAATTCGCACTATTAATCAACGAAATATGGATTAACGGTAGATAAAAAACTCTAACAAAAAAACGCATCGGTATCAATAGCCAACCCGATTTAGAATACCACTTGAAACCACCCTTGTCTTCCGAAAGCGGCTGGCATATTCTATTAGCTTACAATGAACCTCCCAAGGTTTCAGCTTTGAAATTAAGTAACTGCTCACGGGGCATGGCTACCGAATATAAGAAAGCTGCTATCCCATTCATAGAGGGGGAGGGAACACTGGAGTGGTGGAGTACTGGAAAAACCCAAGCCAAATGATTCCATTGCATTGACAAACGGAAATCCTGGCCCCATTACTCCATTACTCCATTACTCCACTATTCCTTTATTCCACTATTATTCTTCCATGAACTCACCAAAAATAATTAGTTTTCTTCTTCCACACTTTTCCATCAGTGGAGGCGTAAAGGCAGCCATGGAGTACGCCAACAGACTCCATAAACTTGGGCATTCGGTGAACCTGATTGCTCCCACTCCGCGCAAAAAAGGAATACAGAAGATTCTGGGCTGCTTCAAGGAAGAGAAGGTTCGGGAAATAGAATCCAAGGCGATTCCGTGGTTCAAATTGGAATGTGCTCTGATGGAAATTCCCAGCCTACATCCCCAGTGGCTACCCGAAGCGGATATCCATGTTGCCACTTCCTGGGAAACGGCGGCGCCTATTGAAGAAGCAGCATCGAAATCGGGTCGAGGCTTTTATCTCGTTCAACATCACGAGTCTCTTTGGACGAGAGACAAAATGGGCGCGGAAAATAGCTACTCGCTGGGACTCCGTAAAATGGTGATCTCCACCTGGCTTCTGGAGATCATGAAAAAGAAATACAACTCCGATAGCCTTCTCATCGTTACGCCTGTGAATCAGAACCATTTCTTCCCGGAACCGGGGGTTGAGCCCGACCCTTTTCGGGTTGCCATGTTGCATCATCATTACGATTGGAAAGGATTCCCCGATGCCATGGAAGCGGTGAGAATGGCACAGGGAAGCATTCCTGAACTGAAACCCGTGGTTTTCGGCTCCAAGATCAAAAATGTCGATCTCTTTTTGAAGGAAACCAACTTTCCTTGCGAATATCATTTCTCTCCTCCGGTGGACCAATTAAGAAATCTTTACTCTTCCTGCGGACTATTCCTCTGCTCTTCCTGGCATGAAGGATTAGGCATGCCCGCCATGGAGGCCATGGCTTGTGGTTCCGCCCTGGTAACCACCGATACCGGAGGGTGCTGGGATTATGCCCTTCCCAAGAAAACGGCGTTGGTGCTCCCTCCTAAAAACCCGGAAATGCTTGCGGCGGGAATTGTTTCCCTCATGAAGAACCGGGAATTAAGAGAAACACTGGCCGGCAATGGAATGAAGAAAGTAAAAGAATTTTCCTGGGAAGAGAATACGGATAAAATGGTGGATTACTTTTTCAATTGAAATCATTCCCTGTATAATGTGTCCATGGAAGAAACGGAATTTACGGAATATTCCCCTGCGCGGGAATTCTGGAAGGAATTCAAAAAAAACAGGCTTGCTGTTGCAGGGCTACTGGTTCTTGCCATGCTGGCCGTGATAGCGGTATTCGGCAAGATCTCCACGGAATGGGTCGTTACTTTCAATCCCGAAACGGTGCGTCTGGCAGATAAGTTTCGACCGCCCTTTTCCCTCGCTGACACCAACATTCTACCAAAGGGAGACGTCCCCCTGGGTGGCATCTATATCCTCGGAACCGACGAACTGGGGCGTGACGTCTTCGCCAGGATGTTGCAAGGCACCTTTGTTTCCGTATCCATCGGGTTCATCGCCGTGGGCATCTCCATGGTGGTGGGGATCTTTTTTGGCGGGATCGCCGGGTTTTATGGAAAAATCAGGATCGGTTTTATCACCGTGGATACGCTGATCATGCGGTTTGTGGACATCATGCTCTGTTTCCCCACCTTCTTCCTGATTCTCACCGTTGTTGCTCTTCTTCCACCAAGCATCTATACCATCATGATCGTCATCGGCCTCACCACGTGGATGGGAACGGCTCGCTTTGTAAGGGCCGAATTCCTTTCCCTGCGGGAAACCGACTTTGTAGTGGCGGCAAAGGCCCTGGGCATTCCCGAAATCCGGCAGATATTCATCCACATGGTCCCCAACGCAATCGCACCGGTATTGGTTTCCGCAACCATCGGAGTCGCCTCGGCCATCCTCACGGAATCGAGTCTCTCTTTCCTGGGATTCGGAGTCCAACCGCCCAACGCCAGTTGGGGGAATATCTTATCCGATGGCAAAAGCTTCATATTCGACGCCCCGTGGCTGACCTTTATCCCCGGCTTCACCATTTTGATCATCGTACTAGCCTTCAATTTATGTGGTGAAGGTCTACGGGAAGCCATCAATCCAAAGTTGAGGGAAAGATGAATTTAAACAAAGATATGGAACCACTAATTTCACGAATTACAC
>JAJDAS010000593.1 GCA_029261755.1 Nitrospinia bacterium | reverse complement strand
CCAAACTATATGGCTGGGTCTGCAACGCCTTGATGATATTACGGCTATGTGGATTAAAATGAAAAAACATGTTCCACAATGGAATAAACCGCCCGTCTCCAGAAAAATGGATTATGGGTAAAGATCAGATGAGAATGGGCTACTACAAACGGGCTAGATTGCATTACCGTCTCAATTTTTTGAGAACTTACTTGTTTTTTGCCTAATGTTTCGAATATCCACTTTCATTGTCCTTTTCTTTTCTTTCTTTATTACCACCATTTCCTGCCAAGAAGCTTCGGCTCCACCCGAAATGGTTTTGGAAATGCCGGTTCCTCCAAAGTCAAAATTTTTCAAAGAAGTAAAAAAGGGGCAGGTACAAATTTTCAAAACGGAATTATCTAAAGAAATGGTGGTGGATTTTTACAAAAAGCATTATGATGAAAAAGATGCGTCTTTTTTTAAGAAACGAGATACGGAAGTTGTCATGGTGGCTGGCAGCTTAACCAGGGTCATTGAGATTATCACCAAAGAAAACGAAACCTTTATCTCCTTTTCTAAATTTGACTTATAATTCCAAAATTTATATCAATCAGATCGAAGTGGGACTGATGCAGAACTACAGCTATTTAGTGGGCTGCCAGGAGACACGTCAATGCGGGCTCATTGATCCTGCCTGGGAGCCGGATAGGCTGCTGAAGGCCATGGAGAAGGATGGCATGGAGCTTCACTCCATCCTGCTGACTCATACCCATTTCGATCATATGGAAGGGCTGGAGGGCATCTTTCGGCTGGCCGGACCTAGAAAAATCTACGTCCACGAGGCGGAAGCAGAATGTATCGCTCAGTTCAAGGAACATATTGTCACCATACAGGACGGAACCGAACTATCTATCGGAAACCTTTCCATTCAAACCATCCACACTCCGGGGCACCTTCCCGGTTGCGTCTGCTACCAGGTGGGCCAGCACCTTTTTACCGGCGACATGCTTTTCGTAAATTCCGTTGGGCGAAGCGACTTTCCCGAAAGCAACCAACAAGATTTTGCCCGTAGTTTGAAGAAACTGAAAGAAATGGATGATAATTTTAAGGTCTACCCCGGCCATGATTACGGCCCAGCACCCACCTCCACCATAGGGGAGCAGAAGAAAAGCAACCCTTATCTTATGGTCGATAATCTCTGAAACTTTTGGGATTTAGACAACCCACAAAAAAGATTTGTATACGTTTACAGGCATGAAAAAATGCCAAATTTTCGTTTGTAGCGCTATTACATCCCCCTTGATCCCCCTTTTCTAAGGGGGATAAAGGGGGGTGTAACAATGCCTGTGCGACAAATAAGCTTGTTCTCGATTAGCAATGTCCGTAAGTACTTACAAAGTTTTTTCCCGCCAGCAGATAAAATTACTTGTCTTTTGAGTCCATCGAACATAAAATTAATGTGTTAAAGAATCGCTACGGACGTCCAATATCTTAGCCGATAAACCTTTTTCCTGGAGATTTAATATGCAGAATGTCGGAGTAAGCCCCAAAGACCTATCGGAGTACGGCATTAAGAAGGCAGATACGGTTTACTGGAATCTGAGTACCTCTTCCCTTTATGAAAAGATCATTACAAGACGGGAAGGCCATCTTGCACATGGAGGCGCCGTGGTAGTGCGAACCGGTTACTATACCGGTCGGGCTGCAAACGATAAATTCATGGTCAAGGAACCCAGCACCCAGGACCACATCTGGTGGGGGAAAATAAACAAGCCCTTCGAAGAAAGTAAATTTGACGACATTTACGAAAGGGTAATGGCCTATCTGGATGGAAGAGATCTTTATGTACAGGAATGCTATGCCGGGGCGGACCCGGACTATGAGTTCCCAGTCCGGGTGATCACCCAGGACGCCTGGCACAGCCTATTTGCCAGAAATATGTTTATACGTCCGGTGAACTTGGGCCGAGACCTGGATACCATCAAACCTGAATTTACTGTCCTCCAGGTTCCCCACTTCCATGCCATGCCCTCCCAGGACGGAACAAATTCAGAGGCGGTCATTCTGGTGAACTTCAAGAAAAAAATGGTCCTGATTGCTGGAACCAGCTATGCCGGGGAGATCAAAAAATCCATCTTTACTGTTCTCAACTACCTCTTGCCCCGCAGAAATATTCTTTCCATGCATGCCTCAGCCAATATAGGCAAGACATGGGATGTGGCAGTCTTTTTCGGCCTTTCAGGAACGGGCAAAACCACTCTCTCCGCCGATACCGAGAGGCAACTCATCGGAGACGACGAACACGGCTGGAGCGATAAAGGGATTTTTAATTTCGAAGGAGGGTGCTACGCCAAGGCCATCAATTTGTCGCCGGAAAAAGAGCCTCAAATCTATAAAGCTTGTAAAAAATTCGCCACCATCCTGGAAAATGTGGGAATGGATATGGATACCCGCAGGGTGGATTTCGATGACAATGCCCTCACGGAAAATACCCGAGCCGCTTACCCTATTACCCACATCGATAACGTCATCTATCCGGGGATAGGACGCCATCCCAGGAATATTATTATGCTGACTTGCGATGCCTTTGGGGTTCTTCCTCCAATAGCCAAACTGACCACAAGCCAGGCAATGTATCACTTCATTTCCGGGTATACGGCCAAGGTGGCCGGAACGGAAAAGGGCATCAAAGAGCCACAGGCCACTTTCAGCACCTGCTTCGGCGCTCCATTCATGGCCCTCCATCCAAGCGTTTATGCAAAGTTACTTGGTGAAAACATTGCAAAACACAAAGTCTCCTGCTGGCTTATCAATACGGGATGGTCGGGAGGACCTTACGGTGTTGGGAAGAGGATGGACATTACCTACACAAGAGCTCTAGTTCGTGCAGCCCTGGACGGCAGTTTGAACAAAGTGGAAACCGTCCCCGACGAAATATTCGGGTTACAGATTCCGGTATCTTGCCAGGGAGTCCCCCAGGAAATCCTCAAACCGGAAAACACCTGGGAGGATAAGGAAGCATATGTGGCCAAGGCCAAGGAGTTGGCCAGGAAGTTTAAGGAAAATATTGCCAACTTCGCAGACAAAACCAGCCAGGAAATCCTTGATGCCGGGCCGAACCCGGAGTAATGCCTGATCTGAGTTCATTCAAGTCTTTATAAGTTACAAGCTGGAACCACGAATTACACTAATTTCCCGAATGAAAAATAAGAACCCTTTGAAAAGATAATTCGAGAAATCAGTGTAATTCGTGGTTAGTTCTTTTTTTTTGTGATTGAAAAATTTCAAATATTTTTGTCAGGCTTCATGGGGGTAAGGTTTAAAGAACCTTACCCCAGGGGCCGGCAATTCTCCCACTTTAGTACCCCTTACCCATTCCCTCTTTTTTTGCAGATGAAAAAATTTCAACGTGTTTTTACCGTAGTTCCATCCATTCCCGAACCACTCCAACCCTTACAGGAAATCGCCCAAAACCTCTGGTTCTCCTGGAATAAAAACGCTATCAAACTGTTTCAGCGTCTGGATCCCGTTTTATGGCGGGAGACACATCACAACCCGGTGCTTTTGCTTCGTTCCATCAGCCAGAAGCGAGTGGACGAAATGGCGAAAGACGAGGGTTTCCTGGCTCAGATCGAACGGGTATACGTAGAGTTTGAGCAATACGTGAAAACGGAGTCCAGTTACGAGTTCCATTTGGAAAAGCCCTTGGATTTCCAGATAGCATATTTTTCCGCTGAATATGGACTCACCGACTGTTTGCCTATCTATTCCGGCGGTTTGGGAGTTCTCGCCGGAGATTTTTTGAAATCGGCCAGCGACCTCCGTCTGCCGGTGGTTGCCATCGGCCTCCTCTACAAAGGGGGATTTTTCAGCCAGTATATAGATGAGAGCGGATGGCAAACGGAAACTTATCCGGAAGCAGAGGTGGATAATTTGCCCATCAGCCCGGTATCGGATGCCAATGGAAAGCAACGGAACATCGAATTGCACCTTGCGGGCCGATCCATAATCGCCAGGATATGGATGATTCAGGTTGGAAGAATTCCTCTTTATTTGCTGGATACGGATACCCCTGAAAACAGCCAGGAATTTAAGGACATTACCAGGCATCTCTATAGCGGTGACAGGGAGCTAAGGCTTCGGCAGGAGATACTTCTTGGAAAAGGAGGCGTTCGTCTTCTGGAAGAACTTGAGATCAAACCCTCCGTGTTCCATATGAATGAAGGCCATGCCGCTTTTGCAGCCCTGGAAAGAATCAGAGGCCTTATAAAGTCGGAGGGTCTCTCTTTCAAACAAGCCAAGGACGCGGTCATTACCCAATCCGTTTTTACCACCCACACCCCGGTTCCAGCCGGAAATGATCGTTTTGACCGATCGCTTATGGAGAAATATTTCCATCACTATGTCCAAGAAATTGGTATTTCTTTTGATGAATTCATGGCTTTGGGCAGGGAAAACCCAAAGGACCACAAAGAAACATTCTGTATGACCGTTTTAGCGCTCAAACTTTCCTGCAAAGCCAACGGGGTGAGCGAGCTTCATTCGGAAGTTTCACGAGATATGTGGAAGAAGGTCTGGCCGGACTTGCCCCTGAGAGAAATTCCCATTACCCATATCACCAACGGCGTCCATGTTCCTTCCTGGATTTCCATTGAACTCTCGGCCTTGTATGATCGATATCTCGGCTTGCAATGGTCCGAAGACCCGGATCAAACCAAAATTTGGGAGAATGTGGACAACATCCCGGAGTCGGAGCTATGGAGGACCCACTCCCGCTGCCGAGAGGCCCTGGTAGCCTTCGTCCGACGCAAAGTACGCCTGCAATTGCTGCAAAAGGAAGCCCACAAATCGGAAGTCAAGCAAGCGGATACTTTATTGGATCCTAAGGCATTAACCATAGGGTTTGCCAGGAGATTTGCCACATACAAAAGAGGAGACCTGCTCTTCAGCGATCCGGAAAGGTTGGCAAAAATTCTTAATAACGAAAAGTTCCCGGTTCAAATTGTCTTTGCAGGGAAAGCCCATCCACTGGATAATCAGGGGAAGGAGATTATTCGCCGGATTATCAGTTTTACCAAGGAAAAAAGATTCCAGGGGAAAATCATTTTTCTGGAAGACTACAACATGAACATCGCGCGGTTTATGGTCCAGGGTGTGGACATTTGGCTGAACAACCCTCTTCCGCCACTGGAAGCGTGTGGGACCAGCGGCATGAAAGCCGCCATGAATGGAGCCATGAACCTTAGTATCTTGGATGGCTGGTGGTGTGAAGGTTACAAGGGAGACAATGGATGGAGCATCGGCAGAGGGGAAAAATTCGAAGACCGCGCATATCAGGATGAGGTGGAAAGCAGAAACATTTATAATATCCTGGAGCAGGAGGCGGTCCCCCTGTTTTACGAGCGTGGCTTTGACAACATTCCCAGAAAATGGGTCTCCATGATGAAAAATTGCCTGCGCACAGTTTGCCCGAATTTTAATTCCCACCGAATGGCCCAGGATTACACGAGATTGTTTTATCTACCCTCCGAGGAGAAGTGGAAAGTCATTTCCAGGGACTCCATGTCCGGTGTGAAAGACCTTTCCGGTTGGCTGGGAAATGTAGAATCCAAGTGGAACGCGATTCAGATCAATAAGATCAGCTACGAAGCCGAGAAGAGCGCCATTGTTGGAGACAACCTTGGGGTTCAGGTAGAGGTTTTCCTAAAGGACCTGCAAGCGGATGATGTTTCCATCGACCTATACCATGGTCGTGTGGACTCCAAGGCGAATTTTTTAGATAGGGAGTTCATTCACCTTACCTGTGGAGGGTCCTCCGAGAACGGCAACTTTGTATTCAGTGGTGAAGTCCCATGCCTGGGAACTGGAAAGCACGGATTTACGGTTCGCATTCTCCCCAAGCACGACAACCTCATAAGCCCCTACCAGACAGGTTTGATAGTATGGGGTTAGGAATCGGGAAAACTGAACATCGAACGTCCAACGCCGAACCTAAAGTCAAAACCTTGTTTATTCAGGCCCTAACCAAACCAACCCCTTCCTTCTTCGATGTTCGATGTTCAATCATCTAACCGTTGCCATCAATTTGAAATTTTTCAGTAATGGCTTTCAATCGATTGGCAAGAGTGGCTAACTTCTCGGTTTCCTCGGCCGACTCCTTGGAATTGTTGGAGGTCTTACGGCTGACCCCGGATATGAAAACCAGTGAATCGGCAATCCTTCCGGAGATATCCACCTGATGATTCGTTGCCTCCGAAATGAAATTAACTCGTTCGGCGGTGCCGGAGATGTCCTCCGTTATTTCGTCCAGAAAACTTCCGGTATTTTCCACAAGTCCTGTACCATCCTTCATGGTTACTCCCACCTCTTTCAGCTCTTGCTGAATGTTTTCCAGAACCATGATGATATCCGAAGCAAATTTAGCGATCTTTCTGGCAAGTTTTCTGATTTCATCCGCCACTACGTCGAATCCCTTCCCATGGATTCCGGCTCTTTCCGCTTCAATGGCGGCGTTGATGGCAAGCAAATTCGTCTGTTCCGCAAAATCGTTAATGAAGTGGACGATTTTACCTATCTCGGTTGATTTTTTATTCAGTTCATCCATTTTACGGCTTGCTTTTCTAATGGCTGCAATGGTTTCCCCGCACGCGGCTTTCCCCCGACGTAACCTCTCGGAAGCGGATGCGGCATAATGGACGGTGCTTTGGACATTCCTGGATACCTCTTCGATGGAGTTGGACATCTCATTCATGGCCTCTGAGGTTTTGATGACTTGTTCCACTTGTTCTTTTGCGCCTTTGGCAATTTCCGAGGCTGTTGAGGAAATGTTGGATGAAGAGTCCGACAGTTTGCCGGAGCTTTCCTTCAATTGACTCAATATCTTCCGCCATTCAAAAACCGTACGGTTGATGGTTTCGCCCAGGATTCCAATTTCATCCTGGCGAGTGATTGTTATATTGTTCGTTAAATTGCCCTCGGCCATCTTGTTGGTGACAGCTATCACGTCATTGATGGGCCTGACAATCAAATAGATTAACCAAATGGAAAAAAAGAGCGCGGTGGCGGATAAAACCAGAATAATTTTTTGTATATTTTTAAGCTCTCTCACATTTCCTCTGAACCGGCTTTCAAATAGCTGGACAACTTTATGGGCGGTTTGTTTAAGATGGATGGCATTTTCCACGGAAAGCTGCCGAGCTGCTCTTTGCCTGTCCGTTTCCGTGGCTTCCGGTCTTATGGCCCTCTTTAAACTTTTTTTCCATTCAAAGAACTCTCTTTTTAAAATTTCCAATTGATCGATTAATGCATCGTCATTCACATGCACCAACCCCATCGCTTCATTTCCCTTAATCAGGTTGATCAAATACTCTTCATAAATGCTTAACTCTTCAGAGATCTGGTGTTTCAGCTTCAACGCACGCTCATTCAGGGCGCCCTGGTTTTTTGAAACTTCCGAAACATACTCCGTCAGAAGAGATCCCAGCAGGATGGACCTCATTCTTTCGCTCCCGGAGACATCAACAGCCCGGCTGACTCCCTGCAAAGCGCGAAAAGTATTAACGGTGTAGAACACACTGGCAATGCACAAAAAAGCCATCAGGCAAAAAAGCAACCCCAGTTTGGTCAGGATGCTGGATCGAATTTTATTAAGCATAAAACTTTCCTATTTAGGGCATATAGAAAATTTTAGATTGCTGATTTTAGATTTTAGATTGGTGGTAGGTTTTTGTTTAAATTTAAAAAAAATATACATCAAATCTTAAATCACCAAATCTTACATCTAAAATATTTTTATTAGGTTTTCGATAGTTTAAGCAGATCGATTACCGCGCTTCTCAAATGATCTTTATGCAAAGGAACGTGAAAGTAATCCTTGGCGCCCAAAACCTGCATATGAATGTATCTGCCAACGGTGGCGTCTCTGTCGGCCACCAGCACAGTGGTTGAAAGAGAAATCTCCTTGATGTGTTGCATGCATTGGTCGTTGTGAAGCAGAGTGGTATTGACGATTACTGCGTCAGGGGTAAAATCATAACTGATTTTATCTTCCACCGGACATCCCTCTTCAGTGATGATTTCAATATCCAGGCCTTCCAGATAGCTCAAAACCTCGTCAAGAAAGTGCTTGTTTCCATGAGGTAAAATCAATACTTTTTTTTTCATGATTCCTCCTTTACCACCATGTTGAGAAGTTTGCCGGGGACAAAAATGGTTTTTACCACCTTTTTGCCATTCATTAAAGATTTTATTTTGTCTTGGTTCATTGCCAATTCCTGGGCCTCGTCCTTCCCAATACCGGCGGGGGCTTCCAAGCGGTCCCTCACCTTGCTGTTGATCTGCACCACCAGGGTGATTTTTTCTTCCGCCGCCAGTTCCTCATCCCAAACAGGCCAGGATTGCTTGTGAACGCTTTCTTGTCCTCCAACTTTTTCCCAGAGCTCCTCGGCGATATGGGGCATCAAAGGGGCAAGCATCAGGATATAAGATTTTATCGCTTCTTTCCAGACCTCGGTTTTAGCAAGCTCAGAGGTCTTGACCTTGTGCAAGGTATTATTCAACTCCATGAGGCAGGCCAGCAAGGTGTTGAATTTAAAAGACTCCATATGCCCCGTCACCTTTTTGATGGTTCCATGTATGGCCTTTTGGAGTTTATGGATCTCTGCATCGGAGGGTTGATTTGCGGCCTCCTTACCGGATTCGGTTACAATGTTCCAGGA
>JAJDAS010000592.1 GCA_029261755.1 Nitrospinia bacterium | reverse complement strand
TGGTTTCAAAAGGCTTCACAAGGTAGTCATCGGCGCCTTTCTCAATGCACCGTGTGACGCTTATCATTTCATCCACTCCGCTGATCATGATGACAGGAATATGTCGCAATGCGTCGTTTGCCTTTAGCCGATTCAAAACTTCATACCCATGCATTTCCGGCATGCAAATATCCGACAAGATCATGTCAGGAGGGTCCTTTTCGATCTGTGCCAACCCGGAAACTCCGTCTTCCGCAAGAATGGGAAGGTACCCAAGATTCAGAATCAGCGTTTTGAGCAAATTTCGAACCGGTTCTTCGTCATCAATGATGAAAATCCTGGCCGGACCACTATTTGTTTCCATGGTGTCTCCTTGAATCGTTTCAGATCAATAACTACTCTAAAGCTAACAAAACCTTCCATGGAAATCAATGGAAATATCATTACCATGGAGCCATGGGGATTGCTGAAAAAATTGTTTTTTTGTGATTTTGCCTAAGACCCCCATTGACAAAGGCGTGGTTGGCTTATAGATTAATTTAAATGCCCATATTCAGGCCAAAGACGGTATTTGAGTAGGAATAATTATTCAGAAAAAAATTGAACCCAGGCAGAGGCAGAAACTAAGGCGGAGGTTAAGGCTAAGAACCAGGAAAAAATAAGGCTGTAAAATCAGTGGCAGGTAAAGCAAAGGGGGTAAACTTGAAGCCTTCTAGCTTCAAGCCTTTTTTCTTTCCTCGGCCTCGGCCTTAGCCTCAGCCTAAATCTTTACGATTATGAATCCTACTTCAACAAAAACGCCACTAAAAAAGCTTCAACAATATACCTGGCTACTGGCAGCAGGGTGGACATTCTTGGTGGCGGCATTTTTGGCGGTGAATTATTACAATATCCATAAAGAAACATTCAAGTTAGCCAAAAAGGTGGCCAGGGAACATTTCAATACCAGCCAAGCCATCCGGTTCTGGGCGGCAACCCATGGGGGAGTTTATGTCCCTGTCAGTGAAAACGCTGTTCCAAACCCCTACCTCGCCCATATTCCTGAACGTGACATTCTTTCCACAGCCGGCAAACGTTTTACCTTGATGAATCCTGCTTATCTACTGAGGGTCCTGAACGAAAATTATGGCGAGATGTTTGGCATCAAAGGGCATCTCACCAGTCTCAAACTCATGCGGCCGGAAAACGCCCCGGATATGTGGGAACGCAAGGCCCTCGAAAGCTTTGAACAGGGGAATGAGGAAATGATTGAGACTGTTAAGATCAACAACAAACCTCATCTGCGGTTGATGCGGCCACTTTACACCGAGAAAAGTTGCCTGAGGTGCCATAGCCATCAGGGTTATAAAGTAGGTGACATCCGTGGCGGGCTCAGCATATCGGTTCCCTTGGATGACTATTACACAGTGGAAAGGCATGAAACCGGCATACTTGCTTTGATATATGGACTTTTGTGGATTCTGGGAATTGCGGGAATTTTCCTGGCCGGTAAGCGGTTAGAAAAAGACACCCGTGACCAGGAAAAAGCCGAGGCGGAGTTAAGGCAATCCCACGAAAGACTGTTCACCGTTCTGAACAGCTTAAACGCCTTGGTTTATGTAACAGATATGAAGATCTATGAAATTCTTTTTGTAAACCAGCAGGTGCAAGACATGTTTGGAGATGTGGTGGGCAAGGTCTGCTGGCAAACCCTGCAAGTTAACCAGGACGGCCCTTGCGATTTTTGCAAAAACGACAAAATTGTCACTCCCGATGGACAACCTTCGGAAACATGTGTCTGGGAGTTCCATAGCCCTCTCACTAATCGGCACTACTATGTTTCGGACCGGGCAATCCAGTGGTCGGATGGCCGAATCGTAAAGCTTCAGATCGCAACGGACATCTCCGAGCGAAAAAAGACGGAAGAGGAGCTGACCCGGCTCGCCACCGCCATAGAGCAATCCGCAGACCAGGTCATCATGACCGACACGGAGGCACGCATCCAATATGTGAATCCTGCTTTTGAAAAAATAACGGGATACAAGCAAGAAGAGGTTTTAGGAGCTAACCCCCGGGTTTTGAAAAGCGGCAAGCATGATGATGTTTTTTTCAAGAATCTTTGGGAAACCATAACGCAAGGAAATGTGTGGTCGGGTCGCTTGACCAACAAAAAGAAAAATGGGGAACTGTATGAGGAAGACGCCTCCATTTCTCCAATCAAAGAGAAATCAGGAAAGATCATAGGTTTTGTGGCGGTGAAAAGAGATATTACAAAAGAGGTCCAACTGGAAAAACAGGTTCGGCAAAGCCAAAAGCTTGAAGCCATAGGCAAATTGGCCGGAGGCATCGCCCACGATTTTAATAATATCCTTACCGGAATCATCGGGTATAGCCAATTCGCCCTGGAAAAAACACCTGAAGACAGCCAAGCGGCTCCGGACCTGAAGGAAGTCCTCAAGGCAAGTAACAGGGCTAAGGAATTGGTAAAGCAAATTCTTACATTCAGCCGCCAAACAGAGCAGGAATTAAGATCCATACAACCGGACCTGGTTGTAAAAGAAGCCATCAAACTCATGCGGGCCTCCTTACCTGCCACCATTGAAATACAAGCCGAGATCAATGAAAATGCCGGGATCATCAAGGCCGATCCCACACAAATTAGCCAGGTCATCATGAATCTCCTTACTAATGCAGAACATGCCATGCGGGGAAAAGGCGGAACCCTTGGAGTTTCCCTGAAGGCTGTGGAAATAGATGAAGAGATAGCCACCTCTCACGAAGACCTTCAACCTGGCCCCTATATTCAGTTTTCTATAAGCGATACTGGAACTGGAATGACCCAGGAAATCATCAACCATATCTTTGAGCCGTTTTTCACCACCAAAGAAAAAGGGGAAGGGACGGGAATGGGATTGGCCACACTCCACGGTATTGTAAAGAACCATGAGGGTGCGGTAAACGTGTACAGCGAACTCGGCAAAGGATCCACATTCAATATTTATCTCCCGGAAACTGAGAGTAGCCGGGAAGAAAAAGAGAAGGTTTCGCGGCCGCTTCCCACGGGCAGTGAACGAATCATGATAGTGGATGATGAAGAAACCCTGGCCCCGCTTGGGAAAAGAAGGCTGGAAGGTCTGCGTTATGAAGTGACGGCCCTGACCAGTAGTGTCGAAGCTTTAAAGATCTTTATGGAAAACCCGCAAAGGTTCGACCTTGTAATCACAGACCAGACTATGCCTAAAATAACGGGAGATGTGCTTGCCCAGGAGCTTTTGAAAATTCGGCCGGATATTCCGATTATTCTTTGTACCGGCTTCAGCCATTCGATAACACCAGAGAAAGCCAAAGCCATGGGCATAAGAGATTTTCTCATGAAGCCCATTATCACGTCCGACCTGGCCGTAATGGTTCGGAAGGCTTTGGATTTGAAGACAGATGTTTGAACTTAACGCCTTAACGTCTCCGGTGGGCCAAAAAAAGCTTTAACGTCGAACATCGAACATCGAACGTCGAAGAAGGAGGGGATCGCGGGTGCCTCGACCGCACCGTGCAGCCGGGAAGGCTGCGTTCCGGGACTTCCAAACCTCGGCCTATCCCATGCAGTTATCAACAAAGAATTTGCCATAACCAATGGGCCTAGTTGACCACGTCCCGTGTTTGCTTTCGCGAGTGTGTCTGGCTTACTATCCAAAGATATGTAACTTTCACAGTTTAATGGGCGTGGCAGCTGACCCATGTCGTTCGACAACAAGATTATGGAAATCTACGACGAATTCTTTTCTATAATAAAAAAGCTAAATGAAGCAAAAATTCAGTATGCGGTTGTTGGAGGCATTGCTCTATCTTTTCATACCGAGCCAAGATATACCAAGGATATCGACCTTCTGATTCTTTCTGAAGGTATTGATAATCTCAAATCCATTTTAAAAAAAATGGGGTATACAATTAAAGCGAATCCATGGACTTTTAAGAATACGAATATTGCACTTCATCGATTGACTAAATGTGAAGGAGAAGATTCGCTTACGGTTGACTTGCTGGTTGGTTATGAAGAAAGGCATAAAAAAATAATCAAAAATGCTCTTGTTGAGGAAACTGAATATGGCTTAACATGTATTGCGAGTCGTGAGGATTTAATCTGGATGAAGCGTTTTAGAAATTCAAAACAAGATATTGCAGATATTGAGGCATTGGAAAATGACAAAGATACAGAAAATAATTAGAGACATCCAAAACTTGCATAATTTCTACAAAAAAACCAAGGTATTAAGGGCTCATGTAAAGAAGAAGGCCATGAAACGTTCCAAAGTCGAACAAGTCAATGTCCCTGGCGCCAAAACCTGAAGCATTTTAAGAAATCCTCCCTTAAAATTCTTTTAAATAAATGCCAAGGATAATCCTATTTTGTTAGGACAATTAGTGGTTGAAAAGTTTTTCTTTGTTGCCTTAGTGCACCTTAGTAGCCACGTAATCACCTATTTTTTTTCATAAGGAGTAAAAAAACAGATGCTCAAACAAGAAATCGAACCATCTCAGCATCTCCACGGTTTTACCGTGGAGCGTGTGGAGGAAATATCCGAACTTCGGTCCCAGGCCGTTATCCTGCGCCACGAAAAGACCGGCGCCAGGCTTCTCCATCTCTATAATGATGATCCCAATAACCTCTTCTGCATAGCCTTTCGAACCCCTGTATACGACAGCACCGGCGTTCCGCACATCCTGGAACATTCCGTCTTGTGCGGCTCCCGCAAATTCCCCATCAAGGACCCCTTTCAGGAGCTTCTCAAGGGGTCCTTGCAGACCTTTCTAAACGCTATGACCTATCCCGACAAGACCATCTACCCCGTCTCTTCCCAGGTGGAGGTGGATTTTTTTAACTTAGTGGATGTTTATTGCGACGCTGTTCTGCATCCTCTCCTGACCAAAAACACCCTGGCCCAGGAAGGCTGGCATTTCGACGTGGAAGACCCTTACGGTCCGGTTAATATCAAGGGGATTGTCTACAATGAAATGAAGGGGGTCTTTTCCAATTTCTCCAGCCATGTGGCCAGGAAAACCATGTCCGGCCTTTTCCCGGATAACACCTACTTTTACGAAAGCGGCGGGGAACCGGACCACATCACGGACCTCACCTACGAGCAGTTCAAAGCCTTCCACTCAAAATATTACCATCCCTCTAACTCCTTCACTTTTCTACACGGGAACATTCCCACGGAAAAGAGTTTGCGTTTTTTGGAGGAGAAGTACCTTCACGAATACGAACGACTGGAGGTGGATTCGGAAGTGAAGCCCCAGCCTTTATGGGCAAGCCCCAGGCAAATGGAAATCGAGGCCCCGGCGCCCGAGGAAGAAGACGGCACCGCCACGGTGAATGTTAGTTGGATCCTGGGCGACTCCACGGACCCCGTCAATAGTCTCTTGGGGTTTGTGCTCTCCCGATACCTGGTAGGCACGGAAAGTTCCCCCCTCAAACGTGCTCTCATCGACTCCGGTTTGGGTGAAGATCTGGACGACATCACCGGATTTGACTCCGACACCATCCAGAGCGTTTTCGCCTCCGGACTTAGAAAGAGTCGGCCCGAACATGCCGAAAAAATAAAAGCCCTCGTTTTCGATACTTTGAAGAAAGAGGTGGAAAAGGGGCTTGACGAAGAGTTGCTTGAGGGAACGCTTCGGAGAATGGAATTCAAGTTGCGGGAAATATCTGGGAACGGACATTTTCCTTACAATCTGAAGCTGGCCGACCGATGTTACCGCTCCTGGCTGTATGGCGGAGATCCCCTGGCTCATTTGAAATTTGAAGAGAGCTTGAACTTTTTGAAGTCCGAGAAGGCTGCCAGGGGCACCAAGTTTTTCGAGGAAAAGATCAAAGAACTCCTCATGGAGAATTCCCACCAGCTGCTTACCATCGTTAAAGCCTCTTTCGAGATGAGCAAAAGGCTGGAAAAAAGGACCCAGCAACAGGCCAGGGAGTTGAGCAAGGATTTCGGCCAGAAGGAGAAACGGAAGTTCCACAAAATCACCTTGCGGCTTTTGGAGGAACAAAAGACACCGGTTTCTCCCGAAAAACTGGCAACCCTGCCAAAGCTGTCCAAGTCCGACTTGCCGCCAAAGGAGATTGAGGTTCCCACGGAACAGTCGGTTCTTTCAGGCGTGCCACTATATTCCCACCCCCTGTTTACTTCGGGAATCGTTTATCTGGATATGGGATTTGATTGTAGCTCTGTGCCCGGTCGCCTGCTTCCCTATTTACCCCTCTATACGGAGCTGCTCACCAGCTGCGGGGCCGCAGGTCTTTCGTATCAAGAGATGTCCAAACGAGTTTCTTTGTCCACGGGCGGTCTGGATTCTGCCATTATGTGCGATACCCGTTTGGGTTCGGAATCGGACCTCCTCTTCAAATGTTTTGTTCAGGGTAAGGCCCTTCCGGAAAGGGTCCCCGAAATGCTGGAGATCTTTTCCGACCTCTTCATGAAACCCGATCTGGAAAATACCAAGCAGATCAAGGATATGATTTTCGAGATGCGAAACGACCTCAACGGTTCCGTTATCAGTAGCGGACACCTCTTCGCCGTCAGCCATGCCGCCTCGCGCATGTCCAGATGTGGTTATATGGAAGAAACCATGAACGGTGTATCGCAATTACGCTTTCTGGATCGACTCCTCAAAGAGGACAAAATAGATGAGGTTGTGGAACGGATGAAGGAACTACATGCCATGCTGATCAACAAAAACACCTGCCTGTTGTCCATGACAGCGGACCACCCCGAAGAGTTCACAAAGCCGCTGGAGTCCTTTGTGGATTGCCTGCCTGTCCTCGAGTTAACGGCTTCGGAAAGCGCTATGGATTTGGAGTCGGACCCAAATACTTTTGGAATAGAGATCAGCGCCTCCGTGAACTATGTCTCCAAGGCATGGAATACCGGCCGGAAGACCCATGAGGATATGGGACAATGCGCCCTGTTAGCGAAAAACCTTTCCACCGGATACCTGTGGGACAAGGTGAGGGTGGAAGGCGGCGCGTATGGCGGAATGGCCATGGCCAAGGGAACGGAGCCGCTCTTTCATTGCGCATCCTACCGTGATCCGAATCTCTCCAGAACCCTGGAGAACTTTGAGAAGGCGTTGCTGGGGGTGGCAAAAGGTTTGGATCAAAGCAAGGTGGACCAAAGCATCATCGGAACCATCGGTTCCATGGACAAGCCCAAAACACCAAGGAGCAAAGGGTTTGGGGAAACGCTGTCGTTACTCAACGGACTTACCAAGGAATTCAGGCAAAGCCTTAGAGAGTCGGTCTTGAATGCATCTTCTGAAACCTTGAAAGAGATGGCGCAAAAAATCCTGGACAGTCGGGATACCGCCGTTACGGTTTTCGGTAGCACCTCTGCCTTCGACAATGCCCAAAAAGAAGGGGTGGAGTTGAAGAGAGAGTCGTTGATGAAGTGAGAGGGGGAAATAATTTTAGATTGATGATTTTAGATTGTTGATTGGTGGTAGAGGATTTTTTTAAAAAACCTACCGCAAATATAGCCAAAGATATTTGAAATTTGAAACCGGAAACTTGCTTTTTTTCAATAATGAGTTTGATGGTCCTATATTCAGTTTCCAGTTTCCAGTTTCAAAAAAAATTGTGAGAGATAAATTCTCAGACTTTGCGTACAAGTATCTAAAATATCTTTATGGAACTCCGCCATATCAAATCAGCCATAAACGCTGCTATTGGAGCCGTTGCAGCCCTCATCCTTCCCATGATGACGGCGGTATGGGTACTCTTGTCCGGCGAGCCTCCTGACATCATAGACGGCAAGGCCGATGATGCGCCGGTGCGGTCCATCGGGTTACTTCTAGCCCTAACTCCTTTTTTTGTAGCCATCCTTGGAGGCTATTTTTTCTGCGTCACTTCAGCCCTTCGGGAGTTCGGGAAACTTTCTCTGTGGAATTTGCTGGGTGCAGGAATTCTATGCAGCGCCGCCGTGGGTTGGTTCTTCCTCTTTCAAGGTCTTCAGGTGGGTGGAATTTGGGATGGAATTACCGCATTCGGAATATTCTTTGGTGGATCATTTGCTTCCCTTACTATCGGGTCCGTTGCGTGGTGGTTGTTTCGCGTTAGAAATTGAAGAGCGGTTCATAAAGCCGCATCACCTTTTCCCAGGAATATTCACCGGCTCTGGCTCTGGCCTTCCTCCCCATCTCCTCCCTCAATTTGTGGTCCGATAACAATCGGATGAGACAGTCCAGAAACTTACCGGGATCGTCGGGAGGAACCAAAAAACCGCTCTCCCCATCCTGAACAATCTCCTGCAATCCACCCACTTGGTGGGCCACCACCGGCAGCCCGGAGGCCATGGCCTCCAGCGCCACAATTCCAAAAGGCTCTTCCCAAAGAGAAGGAATTACGCAAATTTGGGCTTGCTTGTAAACCTCCGGCATCTTTTCGTAAGAGGTCCAGCCTGCGGACTCCACTCCTTCCACTCCTGCGTCGAATTTGCCCGTGGTGAGAAGCTTCGTCTGGGGATACTGTTCCTTCAGACGCATAAATATTTCCAGGAAATAGCCCAATCCCTTGGCGGGGTCCTCCATTCGGCCAGGTAGGAAGAGGGTTATGTGGGAATCTTTTGTCTTCCCGTTTCCAGTGAAACGCTCCGGCTGGATTCCCGTGGGAACCGTGCAAATCTTTTTCGTATCTCCAAGACCCTCCCGAAGCCTGCCCTCAAGTATTTGGTTATAGATGACCAGACTATGGGCTCTTTGCAGGTTCTTCGTGAGAAGCTCCCAATATTTGTGCGAAAAGATATCCGCCTCCCTAATTTCCCGAAAAATGGGCTGCTCCCAGTTGATGGAAGGGTCGGACTCCAAGCAGTTTTGGCATTGATTGGGGTCGGAAAGAAAGGAGTTGGGACATCGCTTTTCTTGGTAGTCAAAGAGGCTCAGCCTGGGGCAAACCAGGTCGTAGTTGTAGGAACGCCAAATGACTTTGTACTTCTTCAACGCCTCGGCCAGGTACGGTTTGAAGGCATACATATCGCCCAGGAAAACAAACTCCGGGTCGAAGGAGTCGATGGCTTCCTTGAGGCCTTTTGTGAAATTTTCCGCATTAAAATCAGCCGACTTCATGGGAACGGGCGCAATTTGAAAATTCAGCCCCTCCCTGGAAGTGACCCGGCCTCGAGGGGTATAGAGGGGATCATCCACAAGCGGCAGAAAAAAGGCCGCATCGAAGCCGGTGGTTGCAAGATGATTCATCACGGCAACCAGGTCCACCGTGGAGCCGCCCGAGGGAGGCCAGGAGAAGAAAGTATCCACCACGGCGATTCGCCTTCCCCCCTTTTTTTGAATGGGAATGGGAGCGCAGGGTTCTTCCGTAGTATGCTCCGGTGTGGGTAATGGCTGTTCGCGCTGGGGATACAAGACGACGATTTCTAAACTGTTTCCAGCTAGTCGGAGGATCTCCGTCTTCATGGATTCCTGATATTCGTAAGAGGAGATGAGAACGACCTTGGCTTTTTTGGTAACGGCCTCTTCCGGGGAATAGACGGGGAAGCCCATGAATCCTTCCCGTTGCCTGGTTACAGACTGGTCTATAAACCCGAGAAATAAAGGCGCCATGGGCGCGGCGTGTTTGAAAAGCTCCCTGGAATGGACGCCTGCTCCGTAAATCAGGTATGGCGTCTGCTCTTCATGCCATCGATTCAAATGAGATTTTGCTTCGCGGGCAAATTTTTGGAAAGCGGGGGTGGTGTAAAAGAAAGACATGTGGGTTTTTTAAGCAGGTGGATTGGCAAACTAAACAATAAAAACTAAAACATTGATAATTTAACGCAGGCGCAGAGAACGCAGAGAAAGATTAAAGAAAAAAACAAAAAAAGAATTACCACAAAGAGTTAAAGAGTAAAAGAGGGTAAAAGTAAAATTATTTTTTGCTTTTCCTCTGCGTTCTCAGCGCCTGCGTTAAAATTGTCTTTAGGGCCTAATCCCACCAAACCACTTCCGTAGCGTTTCGGTCCACCAACGTGCCGGTTTTTCCCTCCAATATGGCCCCGGCGTCTTTAAGCTTGCCGATGCCCGCTATGCCGCCGCTTTGTTCCACGAACTCCATGGCGGCTTCCACCTTGGGTCCCATGGAACCCTCGGCGAAGGAAAAACTCTTTAACGCTTCAGGTGAGATCCGCCGGATGGCGCGGGCTTGGGGCTTGCCCCAATCCTTTTGGACGGCCTCCACGTCGGTCAACATAATGAGGGCCTCCGCCTTCAGGTCCTTCGCCAACAGGGAACTGGCCAGGTCTTTATCGATCACCGCATCCACGCCCATAATGGCGCCTCCCGCTAAGCTTACGGTGGGGATTCCTCCCCCGCCTGCGCATATGACGATTACTCCCTGGCCCACCAGCAACTCGATGACGCTCAGCTCGAAGATTTTTTGTGGACGGGGCGAAGGCACCACACGGCGGTAATGTTCGCCGTCAGGCGCAATGGACCATCCCCGTTCTTGTCTTAGCCTTTCCGCCTCTGCTTCGCTATAGATCGGTCCGATGGGTTTGCTGGGATGCTTAAAGGCGGGGTCTTTCGGGTCCACCTCAATCTGGGTGAGGATGGTGGCGCAATGGCGTTCTTCAGGAACCAGGTTGCCCAGTTCCTGTTCGATTAAGTAGCCGATCATCCCTTCCGTCTCCGCGTCCAGGATATCCAGAGGATACACCTCATCCGGCTTGTAAGCTGCGCCCTGCAATGCCAACAACCCCACCTGGGGACCGTTGCCGTGGGAGATCACCAGGTCGTGCTTGTCTGCAATGGGCGCCAGCGCCTCGCAAGCAATCTTTACATTGCGGCGTTGGTTCCCGGCTGTAAGAGGTTCGCCACGGCGAAGGAGGGCATTTCCGCCAAGTGCTGTAACAACACGCATGTTCAACTCCCCAGGGTGGCCACCATTACGGCCTTGATGGTATGCATACGATTTTCGGCCTGATCAAATACAATGGACGCCTCGGACTCGAATACGTCGTCGGTAACCTCCATGGCTTCCAGGCCGTATTTTTGGTAGATCTCTTCACCCATCTTGGTGTTGCGGTCATGGTAGGCCGGGAGGCAGTGCATGAACTTGACGCCAGGCTTGCCTGCCATCTCCAACACCTTGCGGTTTACCTGATAGGGTTTCAACAGTTTGATGCGTTCTTCCCACACCGATTCGGGCTCACCCATGGAGACCCACACATCGGTGTATAAAAAATCAACTCCCCGGACTGCAGTAGAAATATTTTCGGTGATGAGGATGCGGGCGTCGGTTTGTTCGGCGATGTCCCGGCATTGCGCCACCAACTCCGGGACCGGCTGGCATTGCCGGGGTGCGGCCATTCGGAAGTCCATCCCCATCTTTGCTGCCCCCACAAGCAGAGAATCTCCCATGTTGTTGTGGCCGTCCCCCAGGTAGCAGAAGGCAATCTCTCGCAGGGTTTTTTTGGAGTATTCCATCATGGTGAGGAGATCGGCCAGGATCTGCGTGGGGTGGAATTCGTTGGTGAGCCCGTTCCATACCGGCACTCCATGGCGGCCCAGTTCCTCTGCAGTCTCCTGATCGAAGCCTCGGTACTCGATGGCGTCATAATACCTTGCCAGCACCCGTGCGGTATCCTTCATGGACTCTTTCACCCCGATTTGGGAACCGGTGGATCCGATGAAGGTGACGTTGGCGCCTTGGTCGTAGGCGGCCACCTCAAAGGCGCAGCGGGTACGGGTGGAGGTTTTTTCGAAGATGAGGGCGATCTTTTTGTTTTTAAGGCGGGGTTGTTCCGTGCCTGCGTATTTTGCGGACTTCAACTCCTTGGCAAGGTCCAGCAGAAATTGGATTTCCTGGGGAGTGAAATCCAGCAGTTTCAAAAAGTTTCGGTTTCTGAGA
>JAJDAS010000591.1 GCA_029261755.1 Nitrospinia bacterium | reverse complement strand
CGTCAGGCGTGGTGTTGTTGTGGAGTTTCTGGTGCCACTCCTCCATGAAATGGCCGGAGACCTCCTTGATCCTGTGTCTGTGCATGATGTGGAGGATATCATCACGAATCCGTTGTCCCTCTCCGCCTCTTCCCAGGGTGGTGAAGATAGGGCGGAGAATATTTTTATTGACCGGATCGGCCTGGATGTATGTCTCCGCTAGCTTTAGCGTGAGGCGGTCCTGTGCGTGGCTCAATTCCTTAGGTTTGGTGTTGAAATTCCGTTGCCAGTCCAACTGGCGGATGGCGGAATATCGGAGCCAGACGAATAGCACGGCCAAGCCTTCTCCACTGTCCCCCAACTTTTCCAGCAGATCGTGGCAAAGGTTGAAGCGATGCATCAATGTGATGGAGTTGCGGCCCATCTCCGCATGGATGATTGCTTCGGCTGCTTCCGCCACCTCCGGGTCCTCCAAAGATGTTCCTTCATGGGACGGACGATGAATGGGAACGAAAAAATGCCGCCCCTCTTTTTTTATCCACTGCTCTGTTTCCGTCTGTTTCAAAACAAAAGGAATCCCCAAGGGGGCCTCGTCTTCCGGGAGTCCCAACTTCAATTGATATAATCCATCGTTGAAAAGCAAAGGGGTTTGCGCGGCGGTTTTCTCGAATAGTACGGTCTTCGGCGGCAGGATGGAGTCGGGAGGCAGCAACCACTCGTATTGGCTTTTCCTCGCTATGCCCCAGTGAAGGAGCAATGGACCCTGGATGTCGGTGGCCAGAAAGAGTTCGTAGGATTGGCCGGTTCTGGTCGCGATGATGGCTACTTGAGTTTCTTCCTCCATATCGAGAACTTCTTCGAAAATAATTTCCTTCCCCTTGGCTTCTTCCTTCAAAACCTCAATGGGTGGGGGGGAGGTTCTTGCGGGTGCAGGTAGTTTGATCCGGTAGTTCTTGTTGTGGTTGTTGTCCCACCGATTTTCATCGGGAAAAAAAAGGGCAAAGTGGATGGTGGAATAGCCCAGGGCTTGATCCAGCCGAATGACGATTTCCCCATCTCCATTTTGGTTCAGGAAACGTGTTTGAAGGGCCTTGGGACCGAATGTTCTGGAGCCGATTGGCCAGGAGGCCGGGGGAGGAACTTCCCAGGATGAGCTGGAGCGGCGGCTGACTCCCCAGTGCAAGAGGCAATTCCCCGAATTTCTCATTCGGAGCGTGATTTCCGCAAAACCGCCTGCCGTCTGTTTTTCGATGAGTATTTTGGAATCGTTTTGTGTTTGTATTTCTTCTGTCATAGTTTGAATGTGAGAGGTTTACAGTTTAAATAAACAAGAAATTTGACGCAGAGTTCGCAGCGAGGCAGGGCCTCCACCAAAAAGATTATTAGCCACTAAGATCGCGAAGAAACACGAAGAAATAATAAAGGATTTTCCATTCGCGACCTTCGTGTTCTTAGTGGCAAAAAAGTCTTATATTTTAAATGGTTACGACCAAAACTGTGCTAAAAAAACAAAGTTTCATGGGTTTGTAGTGCAGAGAAAGGATTAAAAATAGTAAGTTTTTTCTAAACAGTCCCTAACCAGGTGGCGTGGTGTATTTTTTCAACCACTCCACTATCTCTTCCACCTCAACATTAGTGGAGGCGGCCTTGAGGGTGAAGCGTTCGAGTTCCTGGTTGGAAGCATCCATTTGTTGTCCGTTTCTGGCGGGAAATAAAGAGGACGCAGTTATGGTCGCTCTCTTGTTGCCGTCCACAAAGGGATGGTTCTTGATGAGGGAATGCATGAGGGAAGCCGCTTTAGAAAAAATATCCGGGTACAGATCCACATCGTCAAATGATGCCATGGGTCTGGCAATGGCCGACTCAAACAAACCTATGTCGCGGATGCCATGGCTCCCTCCGGTTTCTTCGATCAGACGGCAATGGATAAAAAGTACCTGGTCTGGAGTCAGATAGACCATTACTTGGCCAACTCATTCAGGGCGGGCCGGTATTTTTCAATAAAATCATTAACTTGGGAGGCGAACTCTGCGTCTATGTCCACGCGCTTGGCTTTTGCGTCCACCGGCTGAATGACGATCCTTTCGGCCCCGTCCTCCAGGCGGACGTCTACCTGGCTCCCGGCGGTAAGATGTAATTTATCGAGAATTTCCTTTGAAATTGTAATTTCGCAACTGTCGCCCACGTGGCTTCTGGTGCTCAACATGATAGGTCTCCTTAATTAGATAATAGGGAGCTTTCAAAAACGCCTACAATTTTATGGCATGGTTATGGGGTTGTCAAACGCACTACAGTTCATTGGAACCGTTTTTAATTCGCTGAAACTACTCTTTCTGTCTTTCCCTCCAGAACAAAACTCCAGCAAATTCTTGCCTCTCCCCTGAAACTTCTTTAATATTAGGTACTTACTCGGTAATTCTGAGAATTCGTCTCTCACAATCTAAAAAAACAAATTTCCATGGTTTTCTCTTTAACTCTTTAACTCTTTTACTCTTTGTGAATAAAATCTTTAAAAATTAGTGGGAATTAGTGAAATTAGTGGTTATACCAAAACCAATTTGATTTTAGGTTTTTGAAAATCAAATTTTGGTTGCAGTTATGCTTAGCAATTGGTTTCAACAATTTTTATATACCAAATACCAATTGTGGTAGAGTATAAAAAGTTTTTGTTCTTTTTGGTGCCTTTTTGCCTTAGTGGCGAATAAAAATTCAAATATCTTTGGTTAGAACTTATGATTACAAGCAAACTTACCGCAAAGGATTGCCTGAGCGGACTCAAAAAAGTAATGAAGCGAAGCCTCCTGGGTACCCCCTTTTCCATCAATCTGGAGGTGACCAAGCAGTGCAACGCCAAATGCTCCTTCTGCGATTATTGGAAGACGGGGAAAGAACCGGATCGCCTGACAGACTATCTGCCCCTGGTGAAAAAACTCTCACCCATCCATGTCTCCATTACCGGGGGAGAACCCCTCATGCGGAAGGATATCGCGGATATCATACGCCGTATCAAAGATGGGGATTTTGTTTACTTGAGCCTCATCACCAACGGGCGTCTGCTAACCGAGGAAAAGGCCCTGGAGATATGGAGGGCCGGACTCCACCAGGTCGGCATTTCCCTGGATTTTCTCGACGCCCGGCATGATGAGTATCGGGGGATTCCGGGGTTATACAGTCATCTCTCGGACCTCATCCCAAAGCTTGCCAAAAATCCCGAAATCGACAACATTTCCGTCCAAACCATCATCATGGAGGAAAACCTGGACCAGGTCATCCCCATTGCCGAAAAAGCTGCGGAGTGGGGAGTAAAGGTCTCCTTTTCAAGCTATTGCTCCCATAAAAATCTCAACGAATCGGGCAAAATCCAGGGGGCGAGAATCGAAAAATTGAAGGAAGTAGTGGGCCGCCTACTGGAACTCAAGAAAACCCTGGGGAACATCATCTCCTCTGATTTCTACCTGAGCAGGATACCCGAGTTTTTTGAAAAGGGTGGAATCGACGGTTGTTTGGCAGGGTTGAAATGGATTCAGATTACACCGGAGGGCGAGATGAAACAGTGCTCCGAGTTTCCGGTTACCGGCAAATGGACCGATTATCGGCGCGGTTACTTTCAGCAGGTGACTTGCAGCGACTGCTGGTACAGTTGCCGTGGAGAGGCGCAGAACCCTTTGACCATCAAAAGAATTTTGGAATTGAGCAATACCAAGTAGGTTACTGGAATACTGGAGTAATGGGGTGATGGAGTGATGGAGTGATGGGCCAGGTATTCCTTTGCCTTGGTATCCACCATGCTAAACCTGACCTTCGTTGGCCCTGGGTTTTTCCAATACTCCGGTACTCCACTACTCCATTACTCCCTCCTCGTCCTTTCCAGAGTCTTACTTCAACCGCTTCTCCATCCTCTCCAGAAACTCAAACCCCACATCATCGGGATCGTCGCCGAAAGGGTGCTCCAGCATTCCTTGAATCCTGATCAAAACCACCAGAATCAGCGAAACAAAGCTGGCGGAAAAAATCCCGAAGTATCCGTACAAGGCAAACTGTGGGGCCAGGACAAAGAGCGAAATAGTCAACGCGCAGGCAATGAAAAAACGGAGGGTTTTGGGGGTGCGATTCTCCTTAATAGACAGTAATTTTTCAAAGGCAAAAATCATCTGCTGATGCCACTGGAGAACACGGGATATTTCCGGGGAGGCTAAGCCCGCCTTTCTCAAATCCTCGGCTGTTTTGATCCATTTCTCGAAAAAGACATCAATCTCTCGAAGCTTTTGTTCACTTTCCTCCTTTCTTGTGTATTGGTGTAGGAACCCCTGGAGCGCTTTGAAGAAGGAGACCATATCTTTATGAAGCGCCAGGATTTGTTCTTCGTTCAAATAGTTCTTCGCTAATAACCATTGGCTGATAACACAGGATTTTAGAAAGGCAATTTCATCGAATGCCTGAAATCGGCGCACATTGGCGGTGTTCATGGTTATGGCGAAAGCAAAGAAGATACCGGCAAAAAATATGGTTGCCAGCACCCTCAGCTCCATGTGGAAACCGATCCAAAGACAATACCAGACGCAAAGGGCGGATAAGAAAGGAATGGCCAGGAGCTTGAGAGGAAACTGCTTAAAAAAATTGTTCCATTTGTTCATTAGCGAAAGTCACTGTAGATTGTTGATTGCTGATTTTTGATTGAAGGAGTATTTATTTAAAAAAAAGCCTACCTTTTTCGATGTTCAGCGTTCGATGTTGGGTGTTCGATGTTCAATGCCTTTTTCTTCCTCTACTTCGCTTTGCTCAAATCCACCGGCAATGTCTCCCTGGTTCCATCCTGAAAATGTACGGCTATTTGGTAGTTGGTCTTGC
>JAJDAS010000590.1 GCA_029261755.1 Nitrospinia bacterium | reverse complement strand
TAATTTTTAAAAACCAAAAAAGCTATATACCCAAGAAACGGAGGGGCATTTTGTAATTCGTCACACTTCAGAAAATGAAAAAACTGTGGGGTCAACATATATATATATAAAGGTCGCATCTGGTCAAATGACAAATTGTTTCACATGCGCAGGGTAAACCATAAAGTTCAAGTATCGATTTCATGATTTATGATTGCTTTCAAAAAAAATCAAAAGTTCCGGATTCTGTGCAAAACATGAATTGGACTTTGAAGCTCTACAACATGTTTCCACAATTTGACCATGATGGCAAAAATGGATGGGCAAAGCCACCGAATGGTTGAGGGCACTTCCAAAAACTCTCTATACAACCCCCTAACACACGGAAAGTTCCTTATTTACTTATTTTGCTAAACAGCGACCAAGGTTCAACCAAAGAAGAGTAAAGTTAAGGGTTGAATTCTGTGTAGTTCCGTGTATTCCGTGGGCACAGTCTCTCCAATTAAACACCAACCTCACTTCACCCGAAATCCCGCCGCTTCCCAGGCTTTTGTGTCCATTAGCTTATTCTGCACAGGCTTTGGTTTAACCGGCGTGCTCTTCATCGGCTTGGGCTTTTGAGAAGCTTTGCCCTGGGGTTTGGACACCCTACCCTCCCCTCCTTTTTTTGGGTCCGCCTCTTTTATGGAAAGAGAGATTCGGTTGCGCTCTTTATCGATGGAAAGGACTTTTATCTTTACCACTTGCCCCACCTTCACCACACCCGCAGGATCTTTGACAAAACGGTTAGCCAAGTGGCTGATGTGCACCAGTCCGTCCTGGTGGACGCCTATATCCACAAAGGCACCAAAGGCGGTGACATTGGTGATGGTGCCCTGCAAAATCATTCCGTCTTTTAGGTCGTCGATGGTGGTGATATCCTCCCGAAACACAGCAGCCTGAAATTCGTCCCTGGGGTCGCGGCCCGGCTTTTTGAGTTCTTCCATGATGTCATTGAGAGTGGGCAGACCCACATCCTCCGATATGTAGCGCTTGAGATCGATTTTGTCCAATAAGGCGGTATTCGCCGTGAGTTGTTCCACGGTTGAGGAACTGTCCCTGGCCATGGATTCCACCAACCCGTATCTTTCGGGATGCACTCCGGTGTTATCCAGGGGAGATTCCCCGTTACGGATGCGGAGAAATCCGGCCGCCTGTTCGTATGCCTTGGCTCCGAATCGCGGCACCTTCAACAGGGTCTTACGCGATGGAAAGGGACCGTTTTCGTCTCTGAAATGGACAATAGCCTTGGCCAGGGAATCGCTGATCCCAGCCACATAGGACAATAGGGCGTAGGAAGCCGTGTTCATTTCCACTCCCACATAGTTCACGCACGATTCCACCACGGAATCCAATCCCTTTTTGAGAGAACTCTGGTTCACGTCATGCTGGTACTGTCCCACGCCGATACTCTTGGGGTCAATTTTCACCAACTCCGCCAGGGGGTCTTGTAGCCGGCGGGCGATGGAAACGGAACCCCGCACCGTAAGGTCAAGCTCCGGGAACTCTTCTCTCGCTATGGGAGAGGCGGAATAGACGCTGGCCCCGGCCTCATTCACCATCAAAGTGGTTAAAGAGCGTCCTTGCTCGCGCAGGGTTTCCCTGGCGAACTGCTCCATCTCCCGGCCTGCCGTACCATTGCCGATGGCCACCATCTCCATGGAGTGCTGGTCCACAAGGCGCATGAACTCCTTTTTTGCTTTTTCAAGCTTGCCCTGGCCGCCTGTATGGGGATAGATGGTGGCATGCTCCAGCAAACGCCCCGTTTCGTCTATGGCTACCAGTTTGGAGCCGGTGCGGAGTCCGGGATCAATCCCCAGGGTACGCTTACTCCCGGCGGGTGATTGCAATAACAGGTTTTTCAGGTTCTCGGAAAAAACCTGAATGGCGGTTTCGTCTGCCTTTTTCTTGGCTTCCAGCCGAACTTCCACGGCAATGGAGGGGGCAAGGAGACGTTTGTAGGAGTCTTCCGCCACCTTTTCCAGAAGCGGTTCAAAAATGCTATTCTTTGTAATGAGTCGATCTTTCAATCCTTTCATAATTTCTTCTTCCGGGGCGTCGATGGTGAGGACCAGGACGTCTTCTTTCTCTCCACGGCGCATGGCCAACATGCGGTGAGAAGGAATCTCTTTGACCGGTTCCTTGTAATCGTAATACATCTGAAATTTGGTTACCGCATCCTCTTTGCCCTTGGCCGCCTTGGTCTGGAATATCCCCTGTTCCAGGATCAAACGCCTGGCAAAGGCTCGAACATCGGCATCCTCACTCAATCGCTCCGCCAGGATGTGGCAGGCCCCTTCCAGAGCAGCAGCTTCGTCCGGGATTTCCTTTTCGGGATCAACAAAGGGATGTGCAACCGTTTCCGGTGTTCCCTCGGTTATTTCCTGGGCGGAGATGATGTCTGCCAGAGGTTCCAAACCTCTCTCTTTGGCGATGGTGGCTTTGGTGCGCCTTTTCGGTTTGAAAGGCAGATACAGGTCTTCCAACTCCGTCTTTTTGCGGGTGGATTCTATTCGGCCTTTGAGTTCCGGGGTGAGTTTTCCTTGCTCCTCCACCGACTTCAACACCGTGGTCTTCCGTTCCTGCAATTCCTGAAAATAAGCAAAACCTTCTTCTATTTCGCGAACCCGGACCTCATCCAACTCTCCGGTTTGCTCCTTTCGATAGCGGGCGATGAAGGGAACGGTTCCCCCCTCTTGCAAAAGTGAAACAGTATTTTGAACCTGGAGGGATTTGAGTCCTGTTTCCTTTACCAGGTAAAGGAGAATTTGCGACAGATCTTGTTCAGAAGTGGGCATATGTTTCTTCCTGTATTTGAAGGTTCTTTGAAATTATAGCCAGAGATATTTGAAATCTATTAACCACAAAAAAATAAAAGAATAAAAGCTTTCTTAAACACGAATTGCACTAATTAAAAATAATTATTAAAATATATTCGTGAAATTAGTGGAATTCGTGGTTCCAGGTTTTTGATTTCAAAAGATCATTAATTCTCTTTAAGGCAACTATCCTATATAGTTGTTTTTATTGATTTTTATTAGACAGCAAAAGGTAGCTGCTTTTGAAATTCTTGAAAGACGCTACAGTAAACATGGGGACGCCGCTCCTCTTCTTCACTTCTTCCAGATAGCTTTCCGGAGTAATCAAATAGGTGGTTTTTTCCGGTCCAAAATAGTCGGAAAAATTGGGGTGGGAGATCAAGGGAATGTGTCTTTCGGAATAAAATACTAATTTTAGCCTAACTCGATCATAGAAATACAGCTCTGCCTCTTCCGGTACCTGTTTTTTGATGGCATCGGCGAAAGGTTTCAGCGAGACCATTTTATTGACCTGGGGTAGGATCAATCTCCCTGCCACGGCAAGGGAGAGGCACATGGCCACCAAAAGCGAAAAGGCGTATGTGCCCTTTCTTTTCCTGATCCCGACAAAGTGCCCCACCGCCAAAAGCCCAAGGAAACAAATAAGAGAAAAAAGGTAGGGGAGCCATGTCCCATATAGTGCCAGAAACTGATCAAAGGCCAGGGCATCCTCCGTCACCATAAAGGGTTTCACCATGGAAGGAATGGAAAAATCTGAAAATGTGAAGTTGAACAGGGAAAAAAGCCCGATTGCCAGACAGACCACTCCCACTAAGCAAATCGGGAAGGAGGAAATGGAAAAATAAAGCCGTAAATCGAACTCTTTCGCTCCCTGTATAAAATCTCCCCAAAGCTTTCCAATTAGGAGTGCGGCAGCCGGATACAAGGGCAGCAGGTAATCCGCTCTCTTTCCGGCAGAAAGGGAGAAAAAGATGAAGGTGGAAACAAACCATATCAATACAAAAAGAAGGGCATCGCCTTTCTTTACGTTTTTGAATCCCCAGTAAAGCGCCAGGGGGAGAAAGAGACTCCAGGGAGCTAGTCCACCCAGGATCTGGGGAAGGTAATAGTAAAAGGGTTCATAATGGCCTTGATGCGTGGTGGTTCCCAGGAAGCGGGCAATGGTCTCCTGGTAGATGATATCCAAAAGCTCCCCCCTGCCGATGAGAAGGGCAGGAACCAGCCAAATACAAAGAATAGCCAGAATGATGACCGCCCCCTTTCCCAGGCCAATCTCCCGCAAGAAACCAACTTCTTTCCGAACCATCAGAAAGGGGATGATGGCGGCAAAAGGTAACAAAAACCCCAAGGGCCCCTTGGTCAGGGAAGCCACACCCATGGCAATGAAAAATGCTTGAAAGTAAACGACTCTTCTGGTTTTATACCCAAAATAAAAAAAGAGGTAAGCCAGAAACACGAATAGGGTGAGAGTCATATCCACTCGGGCTTTGTTGGCCATTTCCAGGTATTTCACGTTGGTGGCCAAAATGATGGCCGAGAGTAACGCCGTCCTCCGATCAAAAACCGCTAGGGCAAAGCAAAATACGCAAAATACCCCCGCTGTTGCAGCCAAAGCCGATGGCAAACGAGCCGACCATTCATCCACTTTCCCCCCGGCAAAAGAAAAGAGACAGGCCATCCAGTGAAACAAGGGGGGCTTGGTGCGAAGGGTGTCTCCGTTGATCTTCGGGAGAAAAAAATCACCATGATTCACCATTTCGTACACGGCCAGGGCTTCCCTGGTTTCCCGCTTGGAAAGATCGTAGGATTGGAGACTGGAAAGGAAGAGCATACCGCAAAGGAAGGCAAGAGCCACCAGCCAATAGATACTGTTTTTTTCTTTTAATTTCAGCATGATAGGGCCCATTTACAATAAATTCCTACAACTCCTGAGGTCTATGGTTCATGGTTTAAATTCCGATTTTCTCATGAAGGAGGGGGTTGGGGGTAGGTTTTAAACAATCTCTTTCATCTTGTTGTCTTTCAAAACCTATAATATGCTCTAATGCATTGTTTTTATTGCATTATTTTCTTTGCAATACCTCCCCTGTATCCCCTCCTTCAAAAGGAGGGGACTGAAAAATCAATGCCCTTTCCCCGATTCTCAAAGATATGGATTAAGGTTAGCTTATTGAGAATATACCCAATTTCCATACTCGCCATTGAAGACATAAAGAGTTATGGGTCGAGCCCAACGCATTGGAATTTGAGGGCGTCCTTAATGTATAGTAAAGTCTAATTTGCTGTCAATTCTTCAACCCTTCATGAACCCTCTCTCCGCTATCGATTAGTGCTCCCTCCCCTTTACAAAAAAATACTGGATGGACTTTTGAAAGGCTTCATGTTCGTGGATCTGTGTGTCCTTGTACTCATTTTTCTCCATACCCGGCTGGAGATTCCATTCCCTTTTCCTTTGCCGGGAAAAAGGTTGAATAACCCCTTTGCCTTTCTGCTCATTGCCATTTTTTTGAGGGGAGTGGTGAATCCCGAATGGGGAGAAAAGGGACTGCATTGGCTGAAGGGGATGATAACGGAATCCTCCAAAAGGCTACTCTATTTTGGAGCACTCATATCGGGAATGGTGTTTCTTGAAATTATGCATTTTCTGTATTCCTCAACACTATTCTGGAACCTCAACGTGGAGCAGGGCAACGGAACTTATTTTGCCACCCTGTTGCTATTCCTGGCAGGGCTGGTGACAGTGATTATCTACCAGGAGGAGGGAAAGGATGCCTCGAAAAAGGAAAACCGATGGCTTTGGCTCCCGGTGACCATGGTCTATTTTTATCTGGCCTTGGATGAATGTATGGCCATCCATGAACAGTTCATCATGTGGTTTCAGCATTTCAAACCCGATGCAACCATTTTTCATTATGTTCATGAATGGCTGTGGGTTTATGTCCCCATCATGCTGGTGGTGGTGGTTTACTTCGTACGGTTTTTCCTGTGGCGGTTCAAAAGCGAACCATCCATCATTATTGTCCTCTTCATCGCCCTCTCCTTCTGGGTGTCGGTATTTTTTTACGAGGGCCTTGCCAAAAACATTATTGATCCCATGGGGCATGGGGTTTTGCTCATCGGGATGGAAGAGGGGTCGGAAATGCTGGGTAGCATCCTGTTCATGCTGGGGTTCAGTATTTATCTCCAAAAATCCAGGCAGGAGTGAGGAAATGTGAGTGAGTTTTTGGAAGTGTCCTTGAGTTACTGGGCCATGATTTCAGGTATATCGAGAGTTGGGAAAAGCTCCAGAATTAAGGTTTGAGTATTGCTGTCCATCTCGTCAAATTCAATTCCAAGGTTCATTTCGCCATTACTTTCCCTTAAGCTCCTGATATTTCCCAATAAAGAGAAATCCTTCTTTGTCACCTTATCGTGGACATGGATGACGATTTTTTCCAATGTTTGTTCATCCATTATTTTCAGGCCCTTTATGGAAAGACAACAGCCCTCATTGTTGATGTTTAACATTACTCCGTCAACGGTATTGAATCCTATTTCCACTAAAATAGGCAAGAAACAATCGATTCGATGGCTTGTGCGAATATTAACACTTTCAATTTTGTCAGGATATTCAATGAAGACGATATTTTCCGGTTTGGAAATTAAGGAAATAATTTTTGACTGGAAGCCAAAAACAGCATGCTGATGCAAATACTTGGCAACAACTTCACACCCCTCATACAATTTCGCCTGCACGTCCTCACTGTTGTTTAACCTTGTGATGAGGTATTCCCCCACCTCCATTCCCACAAGTTCGCTTTTCAGCGATAATTTCAATTCTTTCATTTCCAGTTGCAAGTGGGTCCCTAACTCTATAAATACCCGTTTGCCTAGATTGTCCTGATCATCTTTTCTCATATATCCCTCCCCTTAACCTGACGACAATTTCCTTCACAAGGTTCCGGTTTGCCCGGCTACCTTCCCCCTCGCCTAAACAAAACCACTTTGATGGTTTCAAACAGTATCAATATATCCAAAAAAAAGGACATATTCTGCACGTAATATAGGTCATACCTCAGCTTTTCTATGGAGTCTCCAAAAGATGCCCCATAAGAATATTTTATTTGAGCCCACCCTGTGATACCAGGTTTTATGTAATGTCTTTCCTTATAGAATGAGGTCACTTTCTTGATTTTTTCCACCAGTTCGGGTCTTTCGGGCCTAGGTCCGATAAGGCTCATTTCACCTTTCAGAACATTGACTAATTGAGGCAGTTCATCGAGTCTGGTTTTTCTCAAAAACCCACCGATTTTGGTAATCCTAGGATCATTTTCCTGCGCCCAGGTTACACCGGTCTTGGCTTCGGCGTCTTTCTTCATTGTTCTGAATTTATAAACAAAAAACTCCTTCTCCATTTCCCCAACACGCAACTGTTTATAAAAAATGGGCCCGGAGGAGTCCAGTTTAATTAGGACGGCTATCAAGGGAAAAAACGGAGTAACAACTAATATCCCAAGGATGGAAAGAATCAAATCCAGCACCCTTTTTAATAGTTTGCCGATTATGGTTATGGTGAAACCCCTATTGTGAACTATCCAACTGGGGTCAATATCTTCCACAGGAAGCTTTCCCGTCAGCAACTGATAGAAGGTAGGCAAATCCATGATATCCACCCCCATCAGTTTGCAGGTCAACAACTTATCAATCACCTGATTCCCTCTATGTTCCGTGAGGGCTACTACAATGGTTTTGATTTTTTCTTCTCTTACCTTTTCAATAACATTGCCGGCATCCGCAATGATTTTGGACTCCGGCACAACCACGGGGTCATTGCTGGTACTGATATAACCCTTGAATTGAAAATTATTGCTGGTGGTATTAAGGAGGCTACCTGCCTTTTTTGCCTTAGTCCCCGTTCCTAAGATCAATACTTTTCTCGTAAAAATGGGAAGCTTCATTAAAAAATAGTATAAGAAACGCCACAAGCATTGAAGTATGAAAAAGATGAAAAGAGCGAATGCAAGAGTTTTCCAATCAATTGCCAAGTCAGGAATGGCGAAATAGACAGCATTCAGAGTTAAAAAGGAGAGGAGAGCGGCAAAACCTGATTTGAAAAGAAGTAGCTTTCGGTCAAACACTCTCTTTGAACCGTATAGTTCAAGCAAAAAAGAACTGAAAACCACCAATGCGGTAAAAAATCCAATTTTGAGTTCAATGAGTTTATAATGGGGAATATCCAGCATGTTTATGTCCAATATTCTGTTGAGGCTAAGAAAGAAGGCAATAACGCAGACTAAGAGATCGCCCCAAATCAACAACAACATTCTTTTCTCAATATTGTTTTTGAAAACCCAGTTCATTTATCTCCTGTCTTTTTTTTAATTCCGCTGGCTCTTACTCTGCTTATTTGTGGTATCAATGGATGGTAGCTTGCGGTGAGTATACATGGAGAAGAGCATTATTGAAAACAATCTGAACAGACGAGTATAATAGCTGTGGAATTACAAAGGGATGTGGAAGATCTTATGCTGTGGGGGGAGTTTACAATCTTTATCCCCCATGTGTCAACAGATGGTTCCTGCGAGTTTGCAACAAAAAGGAAATAGCCAGGCGACACATAAAGAGCACTGTAAAAATTGATAATTGAACCAAGAAAGCGGAAGGAGTGCAAGTTCATTGAAAAAATCAAAAGTAGCAATTCTCAAAACAACACCCGCCACTGTTCTTCGTGATTACCACAAGTTAATGAATTTGGCGGATTACCAAGATTGTCTTGCCAAGGATGTGGATACGGCGCTCAAAATCAATATCAGTTGGCATTTTTTCTTTCCCGGCAGCTCCACCACGCCTTGGCAGTTGGAGGGCGTGGCCCGCGCACTGAAACGTGATGGATATCAACCATCGTTGATACACGGCTGCCATAACCGAACTGTGGTTATAGACGCCCACCTGGGCGAGCGAGAAAACAAGCAGATTAACGTTATCGAAGCACACAAACTAAGAAATGTGCACCTTTACGAAGGTGACGACTGGGTCCACATCCGGGATGCCGTGGGGGACCTTGCCGACAAGTTCCTCTGCTTGAACTCCGTTTATCCGGACGGTTTTTTGATCCCCAAGAGGTTTATAGGCGAAAACATCATTCACCTGCCAACGGTTAAGACCCATGTATTTACTACAACCACCGGGGCCATGAAAAATGCTTTCGGGGGCCTCCTCAATGAAAAACGGCATTGGACCCACCCGGTGATTCATGAAACCCTGGTGGATTTGCTGATGATACAGAAGAAGATTCATCGCGGAGTCTTTGCCGTGATGGACGGCACATTCGCCGGAGATGGCCCAGGGCCCCGGTGCATGATTCCACATTGCAAAAACATTCTGCTGGCCTCGGAAGACCAGGTCGCCATAGATGCCGTTGCGGCGAAACTAATGGGATTCGATCCGATGCGGGATATCAAGTTCGTTCGGTTGGCCCATGAATTGGGACTTGGATGCGGAGATCCGCGTGATATTGAAATCGTGGGTGACGAAGAGGCCGCCAGGGAAAACTGGAATTTTACCGGCCCTTTCAAAAAAATGACCTTCGCCAGCCGCATGCAGCATAAGATCTATTGGGGTCCACTTAAGAAGCCCATTGAGTGGTCGCTCAAAACAATCTTGGCGCCTTGGGCTTACATTGCCAGCGTGATTTATCACGACATGTTTTGGTATCCCACCCACCAAAAGCGGGTGAACGAAATTTTTCAAAGTGAATGGGGACGTCTTTTTCAGAACTGGGAACAACTTGAGCTATCCCCTGACAATCTATTGGAAGAAGGCTGGAAAGATGTGGGAGCAGCTCCGGCTCAATTCAAGAAGAAAACCATGGAACTGCTGATTAAGGCGGTACGCATCCTTGGCACTTGCATCAAAGAAGCGCCGGAATTTACCATGCGAAAAAAAAGAAAGACACTGTAAGGGACGGGTTATCAATAAGTTTGGAGTCCCTAAATATACTTCCTTACCAGAGGAAGCAAGTCGTCTGAATTAAAAGGCTTGGGTAAAAAGTCGTTCGCCTGAAGTTGATACGCTTTTTCCCAGGTTTCCTGCTTTGCATTGGCGGTAAGGGTAATGATGGGAAGATATTCAAGGGCGGGATTATTGCGCACCTTCATTAATAATTCAAAACCATCCATGACTGGCATTAAGATATCGGTGATGATTAAGTGCGCTTCGGACTTTCCCAGAACCTCCAACGCTTCCTTCCCATTTTTAGCTTCCAGTAAATCTGCATCTACTTTATCTAAGATTCGCTTTAAATAGTTGAGGTCGGTCTTACAGTCATCCACCAGAAGGACAACAGGGCGGATCTTTGGAAGCCGTGCGTAAAAAACGCTGCCCTTTCCAGGGGTTGACTCCACTTCAAGAATCCCACCGTGGGCTTTCATTATATCCTGGCACAGGGGAAGGCCAAGCCCCGACCCTTTCTCCCCCCAAGTCCCCGGGGTGGCTGTCTTGACCTCATACTTAAATAAATCCTTTTGAACCGATTCCGGAATACCCACCCCTGTATCTCGAACGGCCAGAGTGGTCGGTTCACCTTCCGGGATAAATAAAGTAACGGTATCTCCTTCCCCGCAATATTTG
>JAJDAS010000589.1 GCA_029261755.1 Nitrospinia bacterium | reverse complement strand
ATATCGCTATGCACCACAAGACCAAAGCTGAAGATACTGGTTAAGTATGCTACTGACGCAATCTCCCAAGCATCTTCCATTGGGGTTTTGCGGGTGGTGCCGATTACATACGGAGTTGCAAGTTTGCAGTAAATAACAACCACCACCGCAGTGGAAATAATGTACGCGTATAAGGCGGCTGATATACCCAGATCTACATAAAAAATAAAAACTGCCAACAAGAGCAAATTTAATATGCTATTGGCGCTCTCCAAAATCGATGTTGTTTTATATTGAAGGTAGGTCATGAAAATAATGCTTAGTAACGAATAAACCGTTGTTACCACAAAATAGGCAAGAATGATGTTCCGATAGGAAATCAATTCCACCTTGTTAATCCATTCAAGATAAAACGGCATCAAGAGATAAAGTATGCAGCATACAACGGCTGTGGAAAATATCCTTATGGCAATTACTTTTTTAATTAAAAATCTTTCCGTCTCGCGGCTTTCATCTGTAACATGAAACTCCGGTAGTTTTGCGTTCAAAAGGGTTTCGAGACCGAAGGAATTGAACAACCTGGCAATGGTAGGTATCACAAGAATAGTTGAGTAAATTCCAAGCCGCTCTTTACCTAGATAACGTGCGACTATAACGGAAATAACAAATGAAACCGCCATAACACATAGCTTTCCCAAAGCATTCCAGGATACATTTTTTACAACTCGCTGAATAATCAAATTGGATTTATTTCGTGAAAACTCGGATGAGCAAAAGAGGAGCGATTACCATTTACAGAAAACTTAAATAATCAGGTCCCAATGAACGGGAGTTCCCTTTTTCAATTTTTTTAAAGCTTTTTTCCCAAGGACCAAATCATAGTATTTCGGAGCCAACCCACTACCTGGCCGTACAACCCTTACGTTTTCTTTCGTGAGTACATCGCCCTCATTGATGTCCTTGGAAACATATATGGAACGTCTGAAGGCCATGGAATTTTTCTCCGGCTCCGTGGGACCATAATGAATTTTACCAATGGATTCCCATGCCTTCCGGCTTTCTTCCACCAGCATCTTCAATTCATGAGGCTCCAGCGAAAAAGCGGAATCAACCCCGCCATCGGATCGCTCCAAAGTGAAATGCTTTTCTATCATCACCGCTCCAAAAGCAACAGAGGCCACCGAAACTCCCACTCCCATGGTATGGTCTGATAACCCGATATCACAATTGAATAATTCGCGCAAATGGGGAATGGTCTGAAGATTTGAATTCGATGGAGTCGCAGGGTAAGTACTTGTGCATTTCAAAAGTATTAAATCCTTATTCCCATATTTTCTCATCTCTGTTACGGCTTCATCCAATTCCGCAACCGATGCCATACCCGTGGACATGAACACAGGTTTTCCCGTAGCCGCCACTTTTCTAATGAGGGGAAGGTGATTATTTTCAAAGGAAGCAATTTTATAAGCTGGTACATTTAAAGATTCCAAAAAATCAACAGCAGTTTCATCAAATGGTGTGCTAAAAACCGTCAGCCCCAATTCCTTGCATTTTTTAAAAATTTCATCATGCCACTCCCATGGGGTAAACGCCTCGCAATACAAGTCATATAGAGATTTCCCTTCCCAAAGGCTATTGGAATCGTTGATAAAGAACTCACCTTCTTTACAATCAAGGGTGATAGTGTCGGCTGTATAAGTTTGCAGTTTTAAGGCGTGTGCTCCGCATTTAGCAACAGATTCTACTATTTCCATTGCCCGCTCAAGGGATTGATTATGATTCCCGGACATTTCCGCCACGATATACGGAGGATAGTTTCGTCCAAGATTATAATTGTCTATTTTCATTTGTTACTCCACTGTTCATCAGGGGTCAGACTGGCAACTTCTTCATCCTTACCATTAACGACCCAATTCTTTACCCCTTCGCTATTGGTAACAAACGCGTAAGGGTTAGCACTAAATAGTTCTTCACAAACCTCATCTATATTTATTGCTTTTGCCGATTCTAACGGGATATAGGGATTACCACCGGAAAGGACAGCATTGGCCTTCTTAAGCTGCGGGTATACTATTGTGTGGTCAAAGTGAGGACGTACTTTCAAAGAATAGGAATACTTAACTTCTTCACAAGAACCAACGTTCTTTCCATCCTCTAAAAGAACTCCAGCGAATCTTTTGTAGTACCTGTAAGGCACCTCAGTAGTTTCTTCAATTCGATGAAAATAACTACATGCTTGGTGCCACGGCAGTCCAAGTGGGCAAATACGTGCATTGACCTTGCCCATCCAGCCCAGAATACCATCATCACCCCATGACGTTGTAGATGGCAAAGAAAGTACTTCATTGGCTTTGGGACCTTTAACTAAATAACTATGTATCGGCTTGCGGGTCCTAAGATAGCCGGTCCTGCAAATTGCACGTGTTGGAATGATGCCGCTTTCAACCGGTCTACTACGAACCAAGTCGAATTTACGTGTTTTTATAAAATTAGAAGCGCAAAAGGAGGGGAAAAGCAATGTACGATCATCACCAATGAACTCTTCAATAATATCTAAGAGGCGATCCGCTATATCTCTGACTTCCCATCCAAAAAGGTGCCCAAACGTCCATATGCCTGAGTAAATAACAACTACCTCATCATCCGGCAAAATAACTTGCTCAAGTGCTTTTTGAAAATCACTCGCAGTCAATAAAGGTGATCTACCCATACTTTTTACATGCCACCATCTATGTTAATAACAGAAGCATTCACATATTCGGATTTTATTAAAAAATCAATTGCGTTTGCTATATTTGAGACTTTCCCAAAGGTCTTTGAGGGAATTTTGTCTAAAATTGCTTTCTTCATATCATCCTGGAGTGATTCAAACATTCCTGTTTCAAATGTCCCAAGCACTAAAACATTAGAAGTGATATTGAACCTCGCATACTCTTTGGCAAAAACACGCGACATTCCAATTAGACCTGTTTTGCTTGTGGAGTATGTCAAAGTGCCAGGTGCTCCTTCCATACCACCTGTAGATGAGATATGAACGATCCTCCCCCAACGCTGACGAACCATATAAGGAAGGAATGCCTTAGAAAGCAGGAAATTCCCTCTTAAATTGATATTCATAACTTTGTCCCAGTCGGAATCAGAGCAGTTGCCCACCAAGTTGTCAACTTTATAGCCAGCCATATGAACTAAACTGATCTTCGACAGCTTAGGACCCCATTTATCGGCAAACATTTTTATCTCTTCAGAATTTTCTATATTTAACTTTTCGTAGGTAAGTTTATTTTCCGGTGAAGTTTTTGGCACAGTCTTATTATAAATGCCCAGTACTTCGTCTATTTTCATTAAGGAATCGACTATTTCTTCCCCTATTCCACCTGAAGCGCCTGTTAAAAGAATCATGTCTCTCCATCCCACTTCAAAATACAACCACCCCATGAACAACCAACTCCAAATCCAACTAGCATAATCTGAGCACCTTTTTGTAAACGCTTTTCATCTGAGGCATTTTTGAGAGCGATAGGGATAGAAGCCGACACAGTGTTACCTATCTTGTCATAATTTATAAATACTTTTTCTTTTGGTAGCTTTAATCGTCTAATAATACTGTCCATTACCGTCTTGCTTGCCTGATGAAAAAAAAACATATAGATATCGTCTAATGTTTTATCGGATTTTTTTATTATAGAGTTTAAACATTTAGGAACCATTGCCATTGTGAACATAAATACCTTTGCTCCGTCCATAAAGAAATCTTTTTTGCGGCTTCCCTTATCGCACTCTCTCGTTCCACTAGATGGCAGAATGATGTTATTAAATCCAGATCCATCCGTCCCTAACTCAAATGAGCCCATGGCTTGTTGATCAGAGGATGCCAAAAGCGTGGTGGATGCGCCATCACTAAATATAGGGCGGCAAGTGCGGTCATGTTTGTCAATATACTTTGTATAAGTATCAGCACAAACTAACAATCCTTTTTTTGCGAGTCCCGTTTCAATGAGGGAACTCCCAACAGCAAGGCCATAAATGAAGCCGGAACAACCAAGATTGATATCGAAAGCAATAGTGGATTCTCGCAATCTGAGACGATCTTGTAGTATGCAAGCTGATGAAGGAAGGAGGTAATCAGGTGATTGGGTAACTAAAATTAGAAAATCAATATCTTCTTTTCGTACTCCACTTTTGAACAGTTGCTCAGAAGCTACAACTGCCATATCAGTGGCAGTTTGTTCCGGTTCCGCGATATGGCGATTAAAAATACCAGTCTTATTCTCAATATCATCAATTCGCCAGTCAGCATTATCTCTTTTGAGATCATTTCCATTCTCAATTTTGGAGGGGAGATAAAACTCAATTGCCTTGATAGAGACCTTCATTTGCGGTGTTGGCATTATTGGCAAATCTTAAATTAAAGAATTATCTTTTAACGTTTTTAAAATTTTTTCGACGGAATCGGCATTTGCCATTTCCTTGATTCCGCCCACCTTTCCATCAAAAAACTCATCGAGGTTCGTCAAAATACTAAGTTGTCCCATGGAATCCCACTCATCGAAATCACCAAGCGAAGCATCTAATGTCAGAGTATCTTCTTTAAGCATTAATGCATCCTCAATAACCTTCAAAACATCTTTCTCAGTTACATCAGCCATGTTAACCTCCTTATAGTTAAACCGTAATTATTTATGAAATATATCATTCTGACGGGCTTGTAGTCCCGCCTTTAGGCGGAATCTGTATCGTTATAAGCGACATAAACATCCGTATACCAAATCAGCGTTCCAAACTTCTCCTTAAAATCTACATTACCTTCCTGCTGTAATTTTTCAAGTATTGGAATGTGCTCTTTCATTTCTTCAGGCAGAAACCATTCTTTATGGCTCAAACGATTCACATACGAGAAATTTTCATTCGCAATTTCTATAATTTTGTTTACATTAGAAAATGAAATTATTGGAAAAAACAGCAGCCCACCGGGGTTCAAATTATTAGAAGCTTGTTTTAGGACATCTGCGATCAACGCAGTCCCATCCACACCTGAATTACAAGGTGCATTTTTAAACCATGGAGAAATTTTTGCTATCTCAACGGAGACACCTGATATATCATCCACAATATAGTCAAATTGTTCATCATTCCATGGTTCAAATAGTGTTCCTTTTTTTGCAATGATGGGGCAGTTATAAAATGCTGCGTTTTTATTTGCACAATCAACAGCATTTTGGCATAAATCCGAGCTATAAAGCGTAGAATTGACAAGGCCAAGTTTAAAGAGTGATATTCCAACCACCCCGGACCCCGATCCTAAATCAAGTGTTTTTCCAGGTTTTTTAACATAGTCACGTACAGCATTAATCAAAATTGAGCTAGTACCCGTAGGTTCAAATACATCATCTGGTAAATACAAGGATATTTCTAAATCTTTGTCAATTTTAAATTTGTACTCTGGTTTATTGGGCATCGTTAATTCTCACTTGTTTTTCATAAACGATAATTTTTTCATCCAAGAGCCTGTTTATGATAGAAATGCAATCGATGAGCGACCTGTCGATACGATCACATACTTCTAACAAATCATGCTCACCATCCAAATGATGCAAAAGTCTCATTAATGTAAATGTATCAGGAAATTCAGCATCTTCTTGACTTAAACGGGGTTTCATCAGTCCTCTTTTACCAAGTTGAGGTTCACATGGAAAAGACACCCGATAAAAGAAATTATTTTCAAGAGCTGTGAGGCATTTTTTTATAGCTTCATACCCTCCCTCCAGTCCTGAAGGCGATATAAGAGAAAGATCGTCAAGAGATGTATGGTATTCCGGGTAAGTTGCATATATGGACCTCATAACCGAGACAACAGGCAACTGGACGTTTGGGCTGCAATATTGCTGCTCATCGCTTCCGCTATCTTTATAATAAGAATAAGAACCATAATCAGGTGCATGATGTTTTAATACATGTTGTGCAACTCGGTCTGCAAGGGTACCTCCCCAGGGAGAGGGTAAAAAAGAGTATGCGCGATCATCACCGACACATGTGACAATAAATCCCGCAACAGTATTTTTTTTCATTACCTCCAGATTCCTGCTTAGATATACAACTGAGCCAATCGTTTCCGGAAGAAATACAATCCTGTAAGTATATCTACGGGAGTCACAATTCTCCAACCAACGTGCAAGCGCTGTCGTTACAATTGGCCCTGAAAGCTCATTGTTAGCAAGTGATGGGTGGCAAATATAGGTAGAAAGCAAGACCTCCTTTTCCTCTTTTCCAGGTAAAATGAGTTCTCCATATGTCAGATTCCCGGGTTCCAAGGTGCTATCTATTACAGCGTGATACTTGCCTGGCTTCAGCTTTGAGCGTTGCTCGTGAGTCAAGCAAAATCCCCACCACCTGTTAAAGTATGAAGTAACATAAGGAATCGCATTTGGCTGATCCGGCAAAGAATGCAAATGCTTATCCAATTCTTCAAAAGACAGCCAGACATCCACAGGTTCCGAGTAGCCAACCACATGAAGGTTATGTTGTTTAAAATCAATTACTCTAGTACCGTTCTCATCTTCCACATAAGCATCTCGAATATTCCACTCATCAGGTACTGTCCAATCAAATGCTTGAGTGCCTGATTGAACTTCATGTATGATGAGATTTGGCAATATTTTTTTTATATAATCCAGTGTTTTCCTGTTTCCATCTCCGGTAAGGCTTCTACATATAGGAAATAAATCTCGTGCCCATGAATACATTTCAACACCTGTTGAATCTATCATCGGCTGGTAACCTGTAATTGGGATCGCTCATTAGCTAATTGTACAATGATATCACTGATCCTTTTTGATGCTGAAATATTGCCGTTAGGTAAATTTCTTTTCAAAAAGTTCCTTTGAGCTTCCAAACTTTTTTCCCTAAAATCTTTATCATTTCGTATTTTATCCAAGACCGGCATTAACTCTTCTGTCGATTTGATTTCAATAGCGGCATTTTCAGAGCAGAGGGGAAGGTAGGTTGGGTAACCCGGAGCATTATATACTATCACAGGGATATCATAATAAAGCGCTTCAATTCCTACATTTGAATGAGTCACCACTACAGCATCGGAAGCTAGAAGAATATCACTAAGGCGATTACTGAAAATCGAAATATTTTGAAGATTATTTTTCGCTATTAAATCATTGATAAGAACACCGGTAAGATCCTGCGCCTTTAAGTTAAAAACGGCCCTAGAGTTTTTCCTTTTTAAAAATGGCTTGAGAAATGACTCATAAAGCTTTAGTTTTTCATAAGTTGATGTCATTTCATTAGTCATTGTCTTGTTAAAGTAAGGTCTGAGAATTGCGCCAATTGCAAAAAAAACTATTTCTTCATCTAAAGGTATACCTAGTCTTTTTCGTGCATCGCAGTAATCTTTCTTATCTGGAGGTTTTAAGGTTTCAAATCTTGGCATGCCAGTTACAAAAAGGTTTTTTTCGCTAATACCTCTTAGCATTTGTGTTTCCTGGTTGCATTTAAGGGTAGATATTTCGTGAGTGGGATAAAATGGGAATGACTTAATATCGTACAAAACATGGGATAATATTTTTTTCCCATTTTTGAAACCGGCTTCTACGCCATGAGGAATGTGCAATACGGGAAGTCCATTCCTTTTGGCTATTTCTGAAAGTATTATGCGCTTAGCGCCCCATCTTTCTGAAATAATAACAATATTAATTTTATTTTTTTTAATTACTTCATCGGTAATCAACAATGTTTCAATCAATTCCTTAAACTTATCTTCAAAGGAATCTTGTAAATATGTTTTCACAAAATCAACAAGAGGCAAATCCATAAAAATCATCCTCGAATTTTCCCTCTCGTAAATAGTAGCTTTTTGAATCCTGGCCTTCAAGTCAGCCAAATACTTAGCAACTTTCTTCTTTATATTATTAGAATAGAATTTTTTTAAAGAAGCATTTATAATTCGAGAATTAGAATAACAGTTATTTTCATCTTCAAAGTAATAGAGGTAACAATTCCCATTCTTTAAGTAATTGTCAATTAAAGTATTGCCAAAATACGACATATCACTTGCGGCTAAAGTAAGCGCCCTAATAGAATCAGAATCATTGTCAACATTTTTTTGAATCACATATTTAACTTGATCAACCATTCTGACAATCAGAGTTTTAAGAATACTATTCAAGATTAGCGGAAGATAAAAATAATATTTCCCCGCATAAAATATTTGTTTTTCTAACCGGAATTTGCCTATAAACT
>JAJDAS010000588.1 GCA_029261755.1 Nitrospinia bacterium | reverse complement strand
TTTATTCGTGAAATTAGTGAAATTCGTGGTTCCTGTTTTTGATTTTAAAGGTTCTAAAAATTGTGAGAGACAAATTCTCAGAATTGCCGAGTTAGAATCTATTATTAATTTAAAACGATTCGCCTTATTTCTTCGTCACATCTTTCGCAAGCCTTTCCATCAAACTTGTCTCCAAGGATCACATCCCTCATTTTCTTTTGTGACTCATGGATATACGGCCCCTTCCCGGTGAGGCTGTCTGTTATTGCTTCTTCAAGTTCTGAAATATTGGTTACATGAAATCCACCCCTTTCCATGGGTAAGGGCCTTTCTTCATGATAGCTATCAGGCATTGGATTGTTCAGAAAAACAATGGGACGCTCCATGGGAACAAAATCAGAGGCAATGGAGGACCAGTCAGTTATTAAAAGATCCACTGCCGTGAGGAGTTCATTGGTCTCTAAAAACTTATTTTGAGGAATCCATGCCAAGTTAGAATACTTTTCCATGTCAAATTGAAGATCCGTGTTTAAATGCATCCTAAGGATAGTAACTGAGTCTAATTCACGGGAAAGCTTGTTCATTCCTTCAAAAAAAGTTTCGGCATCTAAACCGAATGGGATCACATTGCGGCGATATTCTTTTGTCCACGAGGTGGTAGCGTAAAGAATACGATGTTTATATTCATCCAATTTTAATTTCTGTTGAACATCTTTTGAAATGCTTTCTTTTTTTTGGTAAATATCATGCCTGGCGAATCCGGTTACTTTAATTTGGTCTTCCCTGAATCCACGAAACTTTTGGTAAATTTCCTTATATTTTTCACTGGAGACAAAACAAGCAGTATAAAAACGCATATGCTTAAATTCGCGTGGGTAGTAATTAGCAAAAGGTATTCCATGCCATACATCTACAAAGTGGACCTTGGAATTAAGCCAGTGGAGTGGTAAAAGGCCTGCCGGTCCGTGGGTAGTAATTACGCATTTTGCATGCATAACAATTTTAAGATGAGAGGATTTAAGCGTATATAAAATCCCTTTTTGATATTTTTTTTTCAGTTCTTCGTATTGCTCTTCGTCAAAGGTAGCGTAATAAAGATCATATGGTCGTTCATTTTTTTCATTGGCATAATTAAAGAGGGCTTTCAAATTCCCATCAAGTTTATGTCCATACAAAATTACTATAGGACGCTCGGGCTTATCACTCCTGCTAAACATTTTAAAAAACCGAAAAACCAGCATTTTGGAGAAAACATTAATGTGAGAAGCATAGAAGCTCCATTTTCTTTTCCTTCCGGTAGTGAAGAAATACCAAATATTTTCAATTGAAAGCATAAGTTTAGTGTCTCAATAGCGCCTTACACAAAGATTTTTTTATATTTTTTTAATATGCCACTTATTATATTTTAATAGTGTGGATTCCTGCACGGTTGAATTACACTGAATAGTGACACTTCAAGTTTAAGGGAAGAGCATTAGCCAACAATCTCGTCATTCTTTATTTTGTTTTTTGCTCGGCAACAACAAAATGTTTATTTTTGGAGAAGAATGAACAATAGGGTATAAAATAACCGCTATCTATGACCTTTAAGGAACTATACCCGTTAAAGAGTCCGATGACTCCTTTTTTAGACCAAGCTCTTATGGCAGGAGCCGAATTCCAGATTGCTCTATCAAATGGCATGTTTTCTACAATGATGCATTTCTTAACACAAATCCGGCTAACTGCATCCATTAATTCAAACTGATTTATTGAATATAGAAGGCCACCCACAAACACTCCATCATACTGGTCTGTTATTTCCCTATAGTCTTTAATAATTACATTCTTTCTTTCAAACTTTGGATTGAGATCTACCCCCAAAACTTTTTTCCCAAGCTCCTCGCAACATTCCTCGAAAATGCAGTCACCAGCCCCTATATCCAGGATGGTTTCGCAATCATGAAAGTATTTTTTTATCAATTTACTATAATTGTATTTTCTCCAAATTCTCTTATAAGGAGGAACAAAGCGACAGTTGTATTTATGCACCATAATATTAGTATCCTTTAGTTTGTGGCATCTGCCTTCTTCTTGAATATTGTCAACAACTCCAAACCTCTTCGAAACACAAATTTCAGGTCCAGGTTGTACACATATTTAGCTTTATACCCATGCAGGAAAAGGAATATTAAAAAAAAAATAGGAGTCAGAATATTGAATTGAGAAATAAACCTGATAAGCGGAATTAATGAAGGGAATTTAACCCCGAGGTAAAACAGTTTCTGAATATTTTCCAGTTGTTTTATGTTTTCCATATTGGTTAGAATGCTTGAGCTAAAGGCCGATGGAGGAGACCTGTCCCACTCAATAGGAACATCCAATAGTTTTTCTTTGATAGCTTTTTCGGTCAATTCAGTACCTGGAATAGGCTGAAAAACATTAGCGGATGTAAAATCCGCCTTTATTTTTGCGTTTAGCTCTATTGTGCTAATGGCATCATCAACTGTTTCACCCGGCAATCCGATCATGTTGGTGGTCTGAAACATGACACCGTGCTTTTTAAGTAATCTGCTTCCCTCAAAAATAGATTTATCGGACAGCTTTTTTTTGAGTATTTTTTGGCGGAATTCTTCATTCCCTGATTCCACACCAAAATCCACTTCCCTGCAGCCGCTTTCCTTTAATTTCACAACAAGGTCTTCCGTAAGCAAATCTGCTCTCACATAGCAATTATATTTCAAACCAACCTTTTTTGGGTAAATTTCCACAAATTTATCCAGCCAATCTTTTTTAAGAATAAAAATATCATCCACTAATAGTGGAGTACCCAATCCGTATTTTTCTTTGACTTCCAGAATTTCCTCTACAAACTTTTCAGGCTCTATTATTCTTATGTATCCTTTGGTCTGTTTCCCGTCATTTTGTTTATAAAGCTCTATATATTTGTGGTTAAAACAAAAAGTGCAATCGAACGGACATCCACGACCAGCCATGAAACGCTTTGCAGGATTGTTTCTAAGTGTTTTATATTTGTAGTAAATCTCTCTATCAGGGAAAGGTAAAGTTGTGACGTCTTGATAAGATTTCTCAATCTCATTTTTGATTACTTCCCCGTTTTTTTTTACCCATAGATTTTTTATTGTGGAATAATCCTCTCCCTTATCAACTTTTTCAGCTAACTCTACAATTGCCCTCTCCCCTTCTCCTCTGCATATAATATCCAATTCAGGAGCCTCAACGATGTCAGGCTGAAAAGTCGGATGAATTCCTCCCAGAATAGATAGTGCACCCGGAAAAATAGATTTTACCTGCTTAAGAATTTTAAGGTCTTCAACATGAATGCCTGTCATTGAAGAGCAGGCAACAATATCCGGCTTAAAGATTTTTAAAACATTGTCAAAATCATCTTCCAGTTTTGGGATAAACAAATCCACTTCATGCCCGGCCCGTTTCAAAACACTTGAGATGACCATTGGGCCGAAATATTCATTAATCTCGGTTTGTACAAAAGCAATTTTCATATACGAGTCGTATTCCTTAATCCACACCTTTAAACTTGCCATATGCGGCGTACCAAAGGCGCCACTCGATGGGAAATCTAAAGAATCTGGTTTGCCAACGAATTCTGGCAAAAGGGTAAAACATATTGTTAAAGAGTAAAACCAATACGGCCAGGATGGGCGAACCGGTACGAGCCTTCAACTGCTGAAAAGACCAGTTATGCAACAACTTATAAACAAATAAAAATCTTACTATCAAATAAATCGCTTCGTATTTTTCTCTTGCTTCGTCCTCCACCCAGGTGATATTTTTTGGACTGCTCCATTTCCATTTCCCCCACTCTTCAAGTGAGGCAGGAAACTTATATCCATATTCTTTAACCACCAAATCAGCTAAATTTGAACCTGGAAAAGGAGTGAAAATAAAAATACCGTTCACCATAGATTCCGAATATATTTCCATGATGCTGTCATAAAGGCTCATAGTTGAATTAAGCTCTTCTTTTGTTTCGGTGGGCAGTCCTATCATCAAACTGATAACCGGCTTGATACCGTTTTCTTTTAGTCTTCTCACAGTCGTTAAAATCTGCTCACGAGTTTCCCTCTTTTTAATAAAATCCAAAAGCCTGTCCGAACCGGACTCTGCCCCAAAAGCAACTTCTTTGAATCCCGATTTGAACATGAGCTGTAAAAAATCATCTTTGTATTTACAAACATAGTCCGCACGAATAAAGCTATAAATCTCTGTGTTCCATCCACGTTTTAGAATTCCTTGACAAATTCTTTCAACTCTTTTTTTACTCACGAAGAAGTTTGCGTCTTGAATATTAATCCGATTAGGTTTAAATTTCTTCAAAATATACTCAAGCTCATCCAAAACGGTTTCCGCGCTTTTCATCCTCCAGCTTCGTCCGTAGTTTGCTGCGTCACTGCAAAAAGTACACTGGTGTGGACAACCTTTGCTGGAGATATAGTCAAACTTTTCCACGCTATTGGGGTAAAGGTTCATGTCAATCAAATGGTATGGAAGGTGCCCGTATTTATTGAGATCAACCGGAGAACTATCTCTCGTGGAAATAATTTCCTCACCAGCCTTAAAGGTCAAACCATTGATATCTCTATAATCTTTCTGATCAGCTAAACACCGGGATAAGGCCAATAGAGTTTCTTCCCCCTCCCCTCTCACTACTATGTCCGCATAACCACTTTGAATGACTTCGTTGGGTATGATGGTGGGATGAGGTCCTCCCCATATTATTTTTTGCCCTGGATTCTTCGATCTAACAAATCGCGCTACTTCCAGTCCTTCATAAACCTGCCTCCCCGACATGGTGGTAATTCCAACATACAGGTAATCCTTGAGATTGATTGTTTTATAATTTTCAACCCGGCAATCCAATACCTTAACGCTAAAACCATTTTTTATTAATGGGTTTGCAATGAATAATAACGATAGGGGCAGATTGACGTCTTTTACACCGAGCTGTCCGGGAAATACCAGGAGAACATCTTTAGACGAATTCATCATAATCAGGAATAAGTGATTTGAATTTGATTTTCATTTTCTGACATAAAGTTAAAACGGCAGCACTCCCTGCCTTGGTAAATAAATGCCTTATGTGCTACATCCTTACCGTTGGTTACTATTTTACTGACTCTTCGATTTTCAAAATTCAGCGGGACGACATGAGAAAGACCATCACCATTGCTCTCGTTAGTTACCACATATGAAAGCTTACCCTTATCCGAATTCCATTCAACATCCGTCATTCTCACCTTTAACCTAGCCCGAAAGAAATCATTCCATTCTTCCATGGAGGCAATGTGCGTGTCTTGCTGGGCAACCCATTTCAAGAATGAAATATACTGAGATAAAGGGCTACTCACAGTTTCCTTATTTTCGGGTTGCTGTTTATCTATGAAATTGACGGTTCTTTCAAGGGGTTTAAGATTATCCAAAAGTAAATAATGATGAAAATTGAATACTAACAGGGAAAAGCTTTTTTGAATTGAGGTGGTCACCATTTGGCGTGCTTTATCAAAACAGTTTTCAGCCCATCCGTGCGAAGACGTTTTTCTTACAAAGGTTGAATCCATCAAGTGAAGAGGAAACTCAACTACATTTCTTTTGCGCAGCGTTTTGGGATTTCGAAGGAAAAATGGCAAACCGGAGCCGAATAAAAAGCCATTTTGGTGATTCGATCCAAGTGTGCTATCAAATTGGACTTTTTTTTTTCTAACCAAACGGGTTGGTCGTAATGTGTATTCCATACCAGCCCGTGGTTACGGACTCCTGTTGACTTCTTCAGAGAGAGTTTATCAAAAATAAATTTTTGTGCATTGAAAAACCAAAATTGTATTCCTTGAAACAGTGCGGAGTCACCCATCATTCTTTGAAGATTTTTGATCCATCCTTTCGGATGGTAATGATAGAGGTGGACATGGTGATATTGCAAATCCAGTTTCCTTTTACGGAACCCTTTCCAACTTTTGATATCGCCATCAAAATAACTCATGAAGGTTGTAGCTGGAATTTTGTGTTCTGAATCTGTTTGATTTATCTTCTCAATATCCTCGCCTGTTGCATTATCACTGTCATGGGAAATACACAGGCCTGAGGAACGGTTAAATGGAAAGTACCATAATTTTGGCAAAGGCAAGGGGGAATGGTCTTCAATTAGCCCGCAAAACATCCTCCTTAAAATATCAGCCTGGGGTATTTGTGCTTTTGACCTCTCGCAAACAATTCCCATATCAGTTCGCATCACGCCCTCCTGGTGATCACGAAAGCGAATATTATTACCATGAGTTAGTCTAATAATAGTTTTAGGGAGATCAAAGGAATAAAAAATCAAGTTACCCTGATCAACTTTTTTACAGGCTATTCCAGGAAAGGTTTCCGTGCCTCCCACAACATCCATCATAGGTTTTAACGTTTCTCCGCCCTGATACAAAGCAACATCAAAAACCTGAAGTTTTTCGTTTTCATATCCATTCGTTCCATCGTTAAGCAAATACCCTCTTTCCCATGCCCCTGATTTTTGAATAGAGAAGCATTCCTCAAGGTCACTTCCAGGGCGGGGAAAGATCACCGTTTTTCCTGAAGCCAAAAGATGGTCCAATACAGGTTTCCAGTCTTTAACGTTTATTTTTTTTTCAATAATAAGCACATCCGGTGCTTGAACCTCCTCTGATGAATTAATCTCTTGGGCATAGTTAAGCCCTTCGATTAAAAGGCTCTCAAATATTACGCCATCTCCATCTGAAACTATTTGAATGATAGAATTTCTTTTAGTCATAGTAGGTAGAAGTTAGTAAGTGTTCAGCCTGTTTATCCTTCAAAATTTATTTCTTGATTAAAAACTCAACATGCCAAGTCAAGAATTCGTTCAGTATGGGAATCTTAGCCGGATTTAAGTTGAAAAAACGTGTGCCAATCTCCATGATTTTCATTGGAGTTTGTTGGATCATCTTTTTTACATCGTTGATTTTCAATGGAGTCAATCCCCAGGTTCCCCAAAGTGTTGCATAACTAATATCTTTTCTTCTGAATTTTCCCTTTTTCAGAATGCGGCAAACTTTCAGGCCCAATTTTTCGCCAAGATAGTGGTACGGTGAAACGCCATGGCCGCCTCGAATACTGTAGAAGGGGGGAAAGCTCAGATAGCACACGCCTTTGTCATTCAACACTCGATGGATTTCATCAACCAGTTTTTGTGGACAAGTAACATGTTCAATAACAGATGCACAGATCAAGAAGTCAAATGAATTGGATTTAAAAGGTAGTGTCAGGCCATCACCTCTTAGAATTCGTCCTTGGCAAAGTTTCTTCATGGATGAGTCCAGATAGACCAATTCATAGTCCATCAAAGTTACTCTACCGCCTTTTTTTTGGATGACCGAGGCAAAGCCTCCAGAACCGCAACCTATCTCCAAAACATTTTTGCTCTGAAAATCTATTTCCTGCTTTTCAAATATTTTTACTCCCTGAAACTGCTGAAACAGGAATAAATCTCTACTGGATTTCATCCTGTTACGGGCTAGGGTTATCAGTTTTTTAATCTCGTTGAGATTTAGTGTAATCATTATTTGATAAAGATCAGTCTAAAGATATTTTAATTTTTACGACGAAGGCACAAAGACACCAAAAAAACAAAAACCATTTTTTTAACCACGAATTTCACTAATTACACTAATTTTTAAATTCGTGACATTTGTGTAATTAGTGTTTCCAGTGCTTTTGAATTGAAACTGTTTTTTGCTTCACTCTTTTCTTAGTGCACCGCCATCCGTTTGCCTGCACTCTTTGAATCAACCAACGAGTTATATAGTTCATTAAATTTCTTTAGGATGGAATCCCTGGAAAAACCCTTTTCTTCAAGAAACAAACCCGCATTGTGGCTGATTTTCTTTTTTAAATCCTCATTATCCAGAAGAGTGTGGACCGCATGGGCCAGATCCTCTTCATTCCCTTCCCCGCCTTTAACAAGATAACAGTTCTCCATGTGCGTCAGTACTTTTCCAGTATAACCGACATCCGTTAAAACGCAGGGGACTCCCATGATCATCGCCTCCAGAACCGTGGTGCTCCATATGTTTTCAATCTTGCTTAAAGCCGTATACAGGCTGGAGATGGCAAAGAAATTGTTTACATCTTTTCTGGGGCCT
>JAJDAS010000587.1 GCA_029261755.1 Nitrospinia bacterium | reverse complement strand
ATTACGTTGGTGGCAGGGAGGGCTTTCGACGTTATGAATGCCTCCGACTCCATCATCATCGCCTCTGGATCCGCCACCCTGGAGGCGGGTCTCATCGGGACCCCCATGGTGATCATTTATAAGGTGAGCCCCCTGACTTATTTCGTTGGGAAAATGCTAATCAAAGTGGACCACATCGGGCTGGTGAATATCGTTGCTGGTAAAGAGGTGGCCCCGGAACTGATTCAGCACGAAGCCAATGCACAGAATATCGTAAAATTGACTTTGGAATACCTGAAAAATGAAGAAAAGAACGCGCAAACCAGGAATGAACTGAAAAGAGTTAGAGAAACTCTCGGCCATGGCGGAGCTTCCGAGAAGGCTGCGGAAGAGATTGCCTCTTACTTCCTGAACCCACAAAATCGATAATGACCAAAAATGAAAATATCCGTCATCATCATCACCCTCAACGAAGAAACCAAGATCAGGGAATGCCTGGAGAGTGTGAGCTGGGCGGACGAAATTATTTTGTCGGATTCAGAAAGTAGTGACCGTACCCTGGAGATCGCCAAGGAGTTCACTGACAAAATCACCGTGAAAGAAGATTGGGAAGGGTACGGGCGGGAGAAAAACCTTTGCGCGGCTAAGGCCGGAAATGACTGGATCTTGAACGTGGATGCCGATGAAACGGTATCCGAAGAACTAAAAAATGAAATTTTAAATTTGATTTCCAACGGACCGGAATACGCCGCCTATAGTGTGGTGAGAAAGAACTTTATCGGTGATCGCTGGATCCGATATGGCGGTTGGTATCCCGACCGAATTGTCCGTCTTTACAACAAGAAAGAGGCGGCCTTTACGGAAACCCTGGTCCATGAAGGAGTTCAAACCTCCGGCAAGGTTGGAACCTTGGAAGGCCACTTAGCGCATAAATCTTTCGACTCCCTTGAGGACTATTTTGCCCGCCAGGAACGTTACTCCCCCCTCTCCGCGAAAGAGATGTTTTCGTCGGGCAAAAAGGCTCGCCTCCATGATTTAATAGCAAGACCCCTTCTCCACTTTTCAAAGGTTTTCGTATTGAAAATGGGGTTCCTGGAGGGCTATTATGGTCTGGTCTTGGCTTACGGCCAGGCGCTTTATACTTACAAAAAATATGCGAAGTTGATGAGGCTTAGTGCATAGAGCCCAAAACCCAAAAAATCGTTTAAAACCAAAGACGTGGAGCCACAAATTTCACAAATTAAAAAGTTTTAAGAATTAATGTAATTCGTGCAATTCGTGGTAGAAGGTTTTTGTTTTTTTGTCTTTTCTTTTAGCCTTTCACTGTGTTCTCCGTGACCTCTGTGGTGAAATTTCTTTTAACTCTTTTAATAAAGCCAAACCTCTACCATTGAAATCTGAACGAGAGATCATTTTCAACGACACAAACATCCTGCGGGAAATTTTCGGTTCTCGGGACCAAAACCTGAAAAAAATCGAAAAGACGCTGAACGTCAAAATATCCGTAAAGGACCAACACCTCCTCATTCGGGGTAAGGAAGCTGATTGCGCCCGATCGGAAAATTTCCTTTCCCAACTGTTTGATTCCATAAAGAAGGGCAAACCCCTTAAAAGCCAGGATTTCAACTATATGGTCTCCATGCTGGAAAACGGGGAAAAGCCGGACCTCAAATCCATAGCCTCCCACCGCATCCCTGTTGCCCCGGAGAAGGGCTACGTTTCTCCAAAGACCACCAGGCAGCGGGATTACCTCCAGGCCATCGACAAAAAAGACATCGTTGTGGGTATCGGACCGGCGGGCACAGGCAAAACCTATCTCGCCATGGCCATGGCCGTATCCTCCCTTCTGGAAAAAAAATACAGTCGCATCATCCTTACCAGACCGGCGGTAGAGGCCGGAGAAAGTCTGGGTTTCCTACCCGGCGATCTCACCGAAAAGATCAATCCCTACCTCCGCCCTCTTTACGACGCCCTGTACGATATGGTGGATTTCGACCGAGCGGCCCAGATGGTGGAAAAGGGTCTTATCGAGATAGCCCCCCTGGCCTACATGCGCGGCAGGACCCTGAACGACTCCTTCATCATCCTGGATGAAGCTCAAAACGCCACCTCGGAACAGTTGAAGATGTTTCTCACCCGCATGGGATACCACTCCAAGGCGGTAATTACCGGCGATGTCACCCAGATCGACCTCCCCTCGGGAAAGAAGTCCGGCCTGGTGGAAATCCAAACCGTCCTCGAAAAAATCGAGGAGATCAGTTTCGTCTATTTCAAGGAAACGGACGTGGTCCGGCACAAACTCATCCAGCAGATCGTCCGGGCTTATGAGAAGCATGAAATGGGTAAAGGCAGTGATAAGTAACGAGTGACAAGCACAGTGCCGAGGGACGAAGGGCGAAGGACGAGGGACGAACAAAACAGAGCGTGGAGAGTAAGCGGGAAGTAGTAGGCAGTATGGAGCAGGGTTTGACGAGTTCCGCTTCTTTCCGTGGCAAGTTTTAACTAATTTGGAGTAAGCTCCGAATTTATCCAACTATTTAGGAATGAATTCCGAAATAGTTAGATATTTACACGTTGACTCTGAGAATTCGTCTCTGACAATTTCAAAAAACCTTTAAACTCAAAAGCAAAACAATTTTCAACGCAGAGTTCGCAAAGAACGCAGAGAAAAGATAAAAACAAAAAAATAGAATCCAAGCCTTCACTATTCTCTTCAGTGGGCGGATCTTGGTCGCTTTTTACCAAAATTATTTTTGTGTTTTATTCTTTTGCCTTTCTCTTTAACTCTTTTACTCTTTGTGAATAAACTCTTTTAAGTTTTGTTTTTTGCCTCTTTGTCTTGAGGTCAAAATTCCAAATATCTTTGGCTAACTTATTAGCGAACTTTGAGCATAGCGCCGTGCCTTGCGCAATCCCTCCCAACAATCTATATTTAGAACATGGACAAAAAAGCAGAAAACCTGGAAGCCCTCACTAAAAGCATGGGCTGGAAGATTTTTTCCGAGATCGAGGAAAAAGCCGCCTCTTTTTGGGAATCGGCCTGGTGGGAAAAGCAGGTCATGGAGTGGTGTTTGTCGGACGAAGAGATCAAGCTACAGGCTCTTCGCTTCATTGATGCCTTTCCCTCGCTTAAATCCGCTAAGGAGACCGTGAGGCTCCTTAAAGAGTATTTCCCCCATCCGAAACACCGCCTTCCCCTCCCTCTCCAAATCGGGGAGAAGCTAATCGGACCAGCCATGTTGACACCCGGCGCCACCAAAAGCGCCCTGCAATTCTCCATAAGGAAAATCGCTCTGCATTTTATCTCCGGGGCGAATATCAAGGAGGCAATGAAGGTCCTGAAGAGGCTCGAGAAAGAGGGAGTCCGGTTTACCCTGGATCTTTTGGGAGAGGCGGTTACCAACGAAAAAGAGGCCGAACTCTACACCCAGGGCTACATTGATATGATTCAGGCCCTTTCTGCCGGTCTGGGAGAGGAGGCGGAGATCAATGTTTCGCTGAAGCTCTCCTCTTTGTATTCCCAATTCGATCCCATCAGCCCGGAGGAAACCATCAAGGCGGTTTCGGAAAGACTCGGGCGAATTCTGCTCATCGCCCAAGAGAACCAGGCTTTTGTCAATGTGGATATGGAACACCTGGACTACCGGGACCTGGCCCTGGAAATTTTCAAGACGGCCATTGAAAGGGAGGAGTTCAAGGATTCCAACCGATTCGGCATTGTGGTCCAGGCATATTTGAAGGATTCCAAAGATTTTCTGGGTCAACTGCTTCACTGGCTTCGGGAGAAAAACCGGGAGGTCACCATCCGACTGGTGAAGGGGGCCTATTGGGATTACGAAATCATCAACGCCAGACAAAAAAACTGGCCCATTCCGGTCTTTACCAACAAAAGTGAAACGGATGCCAATTTCGAGGAACTCACCCAACTACTGCTCCAAAACCACCAGGTGGTGAGGACCGCCATGGGGACCCACAATATCCGAAGCATCGCCCGGGCCATGGCCATGGCGGAGGAATACCAGGTTCCCCAGGATCGATTCGAGTTTCAACTGCTTTACGGTATGGGAGACCTGATCCAAAAGGCCCTGGCCAAGATGAACTATCCGGTGAGAATTTATACTCCTTATGGCGAACTGATTCCGGGTATGGCCTATCTGGTGCGGCGAATTCTGGAAAATACCGCCAATGAGTCTTTCCTTCGCCAGACTTTTGAGGAGCATCTCCCCAAGGAACAACTTCTCGCCGCGCCCCAGGAAAGTTTGCAGACAAAAAAAACTCCCAAGAAAAGGAAGTCCAAAAAAGAGGCCGCTTTCGAAAACTGCCCCCTGGCCGATTTCGCCTTAGAGAAAAATCGAGGAGAAATGAATATCGCCGTCTGGACTGCCAGAGAAAGGTTGGGAACAAAAGTCCCCATCATTATCGGTGGAAAAAAATACGAGTTGGGTCAAGATTTCCGCTCCGTGAACCCTTCCGATCATCGCGAGACGGTTGGTTGGGTAAGCCAGGCAAATCAGGAATTGGCGGACAAGGCTGTGGAGACAGCGGTGGCGGCTTCCGGGAATTGGGGGAAAACCTCACCGGAAAAAAGGGCGAATTTTCTTTTCGACTCCGCTGAAATCATGCGCGAAAGGCGGTTTGATCTGGCTGCATGGATCATAACGGAGGTGGGCAAAACCAGGAGAGAAGCGGACGCCGACGTAGTGGAGGCTATCGATTTTCTGAATTATTACGGGCATGAGATCCTCCGTATCGGCAAAACCAAAAAAACGGACCCCATTCCGGGAGAGGACAATTTTTACGGTTACCGGCCCAGGGGAGTAGGTTTGATCATCGCTCCCTGGAATTTCCCGCTGGCTATTTTGACGGGTATGGCCTCCGGTGCGCTGGCGGCAGGAAACTCCGTCATCATGAAGCCGTCCAACAATTCCCCCGTCATCGGCTACAAACTTATGGGAATTTTCCAGGACGCCGGACTTCCCGACGGAGTGGTTAACTTTCTGCCCGGCCGAGGAGAGGTGATTGGGGACTACCTGATTCAAAAAAACGAGATCGATTTCATCACCTTCACCGGCTCCATGGAAGTAGGGCTCCGAATCAAGAGAATGGCCTCCGAGGAAAGGGAAGGGATTAGGGGAATCAAAAACGTCATCGCGGAGATGGGCGGTAAGAACCCCATCATCGTGGACGGCAGCGCGGACCTGGACGAAACGGTGAAGGCCACCATGGCCTCGGCCTTTGGATACGGCGGACAAAAATGTTCCGCCGCTTCCAGGATCGTTGTCCTCAAAGAGGTATACGAGCCCTTCCTGGAAAGATTTGTGGAAGGGGTGAAAAGCATTCGCATCGGAAAGGCCGAAGATCCGGCCTCTTTTTATGGTCCCCTCATCGATGCCGCCGCAGTGGAAAAGGTAAGGCGTTATACGGAAATAGGAAAAGGCGAGGCAGAGTTGGTCCTGGAAAGAGATTTAGGTGACTTGGAGGATTCAGGGTATTTCATCGGTCCCAGGGTCTTTTCCGGGGTATCGCCAAACGCCGTTATTGCCCAGGAAGAGATCTTTGGTCCCGTAGTCTCCGTGATTCCTGCCAAGGGCATCAAAGAGGCCGTCTCCATTGCCAATCAATCTCGTTATGCCCTCACGGCGGGGCTTTTCTCCCGCTCCCCCGGTAACATCGAGTACGCCAAATCCGAAATAGAGGCGGGGAATATCTACATCAACCGCGGAATCATGGGAGCCGTCGTGCGACGCCAACCTTTCGGAGGCTACAAGATGTCCGGCATCGGCTCCAAGGCCGGAGGACCCGACTACCTCAAGCAGTTCATGTATCCAATCACAGTATCGGAAAACACAACCCGCCACGGCTTTGCTCCTATTGAGATGGAGTGAACACTTCCAAAAAAACATTCCCGGCTTTTGTTTTTTTTGGAGTGCAGGGACTGCGTCACTGCTTTAAATAAATTCTTTTTCCCTTTGCCTTTTCTTCTAGTTTTCTCTGTGTTCTCCGTGACCTCTGTGGTAAAATTTCTTTTGTTAAAAATTTTTGGAATTACCTATGAGTTATATTAACCAGTTTAAATTGGCTCAGGAAATAATGAAATTGAAAAAGAAGTTTTCTAAATCAGCAAGAAGACGATGATTTTAACCCGATAACTCATGGAGGTCATATGCAAAATCAACTGAGTATCCAATACCCTAAAAATTGGTTGGATGTACTGCAACTAACGCAACAATCTTTTGAGGAAGAAGCTAAAATGGCGATGGCCGCTAAATTGTTTGAAATGAAGCGGCTTTCTTCCGGCATGGCAGCAAAACTTGTCGGTGTGCCTCGAGTGCGCTTTCTGCTAAATCTCCAGCGTTTTAGTGTACCGATGATTGATCTTGACGAAGATGAACTTTTAACGGACATTGAAAATGCCTAAAACTGATACAATTGTCATTAACACCGGTCCAATTTTGGCAATAATTGCTGGATTTGGGGAATTAGACGTACTCAAATCCCTGTACAAACGAGTTCTTGTTCCTTACGAAGTCTGTATGGAGGTCTTGGCTGGTGGCTCTACAGGTTTTGGTGTTCGCGAGTTTAACGATGCGAATTTCTTGATCAAACTTGATAAGCCCAGAATAATACAATCCTACCTGAAGAATTCTCTTGATTTGGGCGAAAGCTCCGTTATACAGACTGCGCTTGATGAAAGGATTCAGACGGTATGCATCGATGAAGCTCTTGGTAGGCGTATAGCTCGCTTGAATGGGTTGACACTTACAGGCACGCTTGGAATCATGATCCGGGCAAAAAAAGAAGGACACTCATTCACACTACGGGAGACAATCGATCAAATGCAATCTCAGGGTGTTCGGTTAAGTGAGCGAATAATCAGCTTTGCATTAAAGCAAGCTGGTGAATAAGAAAAAATCAAACAAATTTCTACACATGACGCCAGGCGCTTAGATCAAAGTGTTTTTTTTGAACAAGGGAATCAAAGGGATAAAAAGCTCGGCCTCATCACATACCGCCATCTTTCAACCCCACCTGCTTCAATCCAACTGAACCAACAGAAACTTCAGGTAGCAAAGCTCCTGGCATGCCAAGGGATAGGGATGGTCCGCCGGTTGGTGGTAGTACCCCAGCACCCTTCCCTTTCTGCTTGCTCTGGATATAGCCTCCCGGCAGATTTCATAAAAAAGACGGTGGTCGATATGGCTGGAGCAGGAAGAAGCCGCCAAAACACCGTTCTTTTTCAATACCTTCGCGGAGTCGGCCAGCAGGTCTACATATCGTCGCTTCGCCTTCTCCACATTCTTTTGCGAGGATGCGAAAGAGGGTGGATCCGCCACCACCAGATCCCACTTTTTTTTCTCCAGTTGGGCCTGGCGAAGAAAGTCGAAGGCATCCGACGCCATGGATAGGTGCGACTCCTCTTTCAAATCGTTGAGGAGCCAGTTCTGCTGGGACTCTATCACCGCCGGCCTGGAAATGTCCACGGTGGTTACATGCCTCGCCTGCCCCATCCCTGCGTAAACGGAGAATCCCCCCGTATAGCCGAAGAGGTTCAGAACGGTTTTGCCCTTAGAGTAGGACCTAACCTTCCAACGATTTTCCCTCTGGTCCAGAAAAAAGCCGGTTTTTTGGCCGTTGATGACGTCCACTTTGAACCGAAGGCCATTTTCATGAATCACCACCTTTTTCAAAGCCTTCTCGCCCAATACCACCTCTCCCCGTTTTTTTGAATCGGACCGGTATTTCAGGTAAGCGGTCTTTATGGGAAGCTTCTCGGAAAACCAGTGAGCTATGCTCTTCACATTCCAGAAACGGGCGGGACCTTGGCCGTCCAGTTGAAATACCAGGATGTCATTATAAAGATCACAGACCAGCCCCGGCAGGTTGTCCCCTTCTCCGAAGACCAGCCTGCAAGCATCGGTTTCTTCGCTTAAGATATGGCGTCTTTCGGTTATGGCCTTTTGGAGGTTTTCGCTCACCCATCGGTGGTCCATGGGAGCATCCCCGGCCACACAGACCCGAAAGGCCAGGGGGCTTTCGGGGTCGTAAATGCCCCTGGCCACGATTTCCCCTTTTTTATTTTTTAGGTTCGCTTGTCCAGCGCTTGGGGAGGAGGGCCTGGTTATGGAATCGGAATAAATCCACGGATGGCCTGCCTTGATGCTCTTTTCCAGGTTGCGGTTCAGGAACAGCTCTATGGGCTTTCTTTGGTGAAATAGATCCTTCATCCGCTTATGATACCTGGAATGGAGGCGGACATGCAGTAATGGGCGGAAAAAAAGGGGAGCTGTCTGTATTACGGATTTTCCATCACCAGCGTTTTTCCAATATAGACGATCTGGCCGATGACATTCAGGGGATTCTTGGAGAGATCCAGTTCCTGCGGGGGATATAGGGTGCTGTTGTCGCTGATGATCTGGAGCTTGCCTCCCACCATGGGTTGCAGCCGTTTGATTAGGATGGAATCTCCCTCCCGTATGGCGTAAATTTTCGCTCCGGTAATGGTTGTGCGGTTGGTATCGATCATCACATAGTCGCCCTCCTCCAGCGTGGGCTTCATGCCGTCACCCACCACATCCACCATGAACAGGCCTTTGGTGGATCCTATGGAATTCAGCCAGTCCTTTCGGAAAAAGCGATGGCCGATGGGTTGTTCACCAGCTTTGAAGAGGTCGGATCCAGGCTCCAGCGTAGACTCGATTTTTGGGATGGCCGTCACCGTTTTGGAGTCTACGTTCGGCATGGGACCAGCGATTTTTTCCTCTTTATTGGCTTCCAGGTAAATGATATTGCCCTCATGGCTTTCTCCATACAGGTCTTCTTCCGAGGGATGGCCGTAAAAGTATTCGCCGGTCATGAGCCAGTCCATGCTGCATTCCAGAGCACGGGACAATTTCAGCAGATTGTCCCCTTTTGGAATTTTCCCTCCTTCATATTTCTGGATTCCCCCAAAACTAATTCCGGCTTTTTTTGCCAGACCTCTTTGCTTCAGGTTAAATTTGTGTCGTCTCAGTTTTATTCGTTCGGCCAGACTCATATTTTTTTTCTCAAATTATACATAAATACAAGCACTTACAAAAGCATACCCGAAAAGTGCCTGTTTTTAGTTGACAACTATTTTTTTAGTTGATATTGTAGCCTAAGGATAACTGTTTTCTCCAAAAAGTTATGCTTTCGCTGGGGCAGGGAAATTTATACCGCTTTTTAGGAGCATGGGTTTTTCCCTATTTCAAGCACTAACTTGGAAATAAAACTTTCAATGACGGCTAAAAATTGGTACATTTTAAAGTTAGAGGCAACCATTTGCCCAAACCCCGTAGAAACGGTTAATATACCATGAAATAGATTGTTCAGCAAAATCTTTTTGAAAATAACCGGAGAATTAGCACCCTGAATGTAGGTTTTTAAAACCTCTGATCCATAGAGGCAAAAATATTAACGGAGTCGTAAAATGAAGAAAGCCAAGAGAGTCCGCCCACGAAGATCACGGAACGGAATCGCCGTAAAAAGCTGGTTGCTTGTAAAAGGCATCAGCCAAGCAGACATCGTACGGGCTACTGGACTCAACAAAGGCCTAGTTTGCAGAACGGTTAACGGCGACAGAAATTGCCAAAAAGTTTTGGATTATCTGGAAATGCGAAAAATTCCCCAACGGCTACTCTGGGAGAAACAAAAGAAGCCGAAAAAAAAATAGAGGGAGATTTTAAGGATTTGTAATAGACTTGGTCCTTCTGGGAGGGAGAATACCATGCAGGAAGAAAAAAGAAAGGAACGAAACAGGGTTCTCTTGGTAGATGATCAGGATTGCATCAACCGCCCACTGAAAACCTTGATGGAGTATGCTGGACTGGAGATGAGCACTGCCCTGAATGGGCAAATCGCCCTGGAAATGATCAAGGAACAGGAGGAAACGCCCCGCCGGATTTCCTTGCTGATCACCGACTTAAAAATGCCGGTTATGACCGGAGTGGAACTGATTGAAGAGGTCCGAAAGCTTAAAAGGAAAATCCCCATACTGGTAATTTCCGGGGCCGCTTTCGAAAAAGAGGCGCATGAAGTGATTCAAAATAAAACGGAGGGAATCATTTTCAAGGCCTTCATGCCGGAGGAATTGATTCAACGGGCCAAGGAAATTCTTGCCATGGAGAGAGAAGAGGCTTAGGAGCGGGTCATGAGCCCAATCTCCCAATCTTTATAGCCGCCTCAAAAACCTTCTTCAACGGAACTCCCTTCTCTTTCGCTACTCTGGCGCAGGATTCGTACTCCGGGGAAACCTGGGGTAATTCGCCCTCCGGATATCCCACCTTCACCTCCACCGCACCGTATTCGGTCTCCACCGTCTTCATTTCTCTTTGAATTTTGTTTCGCTTTACTTGCTGTTGGCGGACTCCAAAGGTGGTGGTTTCCCGAAACAAAATTTGTTGCAGTTTCTTCGATTGGGCTTCTTCACAAAGGACCGAGATCTTCACGGCGGGGCGACTCTTTTTCATGATGATGGGTACGAGAAACACATCCAAGGCCCCAGCCTGGAAAAGCTGGTCCATCACGTATTCGTAGCATTCGGGATTCATATCGTCGATATTGGCCTCCATCTCCACCAGACATTCCTCATCCTCTTTCCGGGGCTGTCCACCCACGAGGATTCTCAGGGTATTGGCCCTGTCTTTCAGGTCAGCCGAACCTGCTCCATAGCCGATCTTTTGGATATTCATCATGGGCATGGGTCCAAAGGAAGAAGCCACGGTGGTGAGAATAGCTGCGCCGGTGGGGGTGGTGAGTTCCCGTTGAGCGCCGGAGCTGTAAGAGGGAATCTCCTTCAGGAGTTCCGCCACGGCTGGAGCGGGAACGGGGAGCACACCGTGATCGCATTTCACCGTCCCGCTTCCGGTATTAACGGGCGCGGAGATTACCTCATCAAAGTCGAAAAAATCGAAGGCCATGGCGGCGCCAAGGATGTCCACGATGGAATCCACCGCTCCCACCTCGTGAAAGTGGATTTTATCCACGGTGGTTCCATGTACCAGCGCTTCTGCCTCGGCGATCTTTTGAAAAATCCTTTTCGCCAGGTCTTTCGCTCCGGTGGACATCTTCGTAGACTCAATCATTTTCACAATGTCTTTCAGGTGATTGTGCTTCCTCTCCAGATCCTCAATCACCACATCAAACTTCATGGCGGAAATGCCCTTCTTTTTTATCCTCTCGGACTTTAATGAGCAGCCTGGAATTTCAAGTCCGGCAATGGCCTCTTCCAGGGATTCCATCTTGAAGCCCAGGTCGATGAAGGCTCCGAGGAACATATCTCCACTAGCGCCGGAATAAGGATCGATGTATGCTGTTTTAAAGGTTTTTGTAATCATTTAAAGTCCACCAACTCATCCAGCTTCTTCTCCAGAAGAGCCATCAAGCGTTGAGTGATTGGGCCTGGCACACCGTTACCCACTGGTTTCCCATCCAAAGTTGTCACCGGAAAAATAGGTTTGGTACTGCTGGAAATAAAGGCTTCTTCAGCGGAGAGTAGTTCATCGGGATCGTACCTGCCTTCCTCGAATGGTATGCCGTTCTCTTCCGCCACTTGGAGAATGGTACTCCGGGTAACCCCCTTCAGGATACCGCTTTCCAGAGCAGGTGTTTTCAAGGTACCGTCCACAACAAAGAAAAAGTTGCTGATGGTACACTCCGTAAGCACTCCATCCACATTGAGCATCAAAGCGTCATAAGCGCCTTCTTTGGCCGCTTCCGCCATGGCAAGCACGTTGTTCATATAATTACCGGTCTTTAAAGCGGGGCTCACAGACTCCGGATGGTTGCGTCGAACGGAGGACAAAATCACCTCCACCCCTTTTGTAAAATGTTCTTCGGGATAGTCGGGAGCTTCTCTGGCGATAATGATCAGGTTGGGCTTCACGCACGAGGTGGGGTCCACATGAAGCTCGCCCTCCCCCCTGGTAATGATCAACCGGAGGTAAGTTTCTTCATTTCCCGCCGCTTTCGCCGTCTTTTCCATCTCTTCTACAATCTTTTCACGAGGATAGGGGATAGTTAGCTGAATACCCTCTGCAGACTGAAAAAGCCGGTCCAGATGTTCGGCGACTGCATAAAGCCTCCCTTTGTGGGTAGTAATCACCTCGTAAATGCTGTCCCCAAAGAGGAAACCATGGTCAAAGACAGAGATCCTGGCATCTTCGGGTTTGAAAATTTCTCCGTTGATATTTACAACTTCTCCCATTCGTCCTTTACTCCATTACAGAAGATTTATCTTTCAAAAGTGTCTATTTCTTTAATAATCCCAACGAGGTCTTCAACAGCCACCCCAAGCAGTTTTTCTCCCTTTTCTTTGGATGCCTTTCCCGGATCGCCCCAAACTCCGCCAGGCCAATATTTCAGTTTGTCCCTGGTGATGAAATGAGAAACCCTTGTGGGATATTCCTCCGGGGCGCGGCCCTTCACCAGTTCCGGCCTGAGAAAAAGGATGCCGGAGGTCTCCCCTTCGCCAGCATGAGAATCGTTGGCCGTCTCAATCACTTCTCCAATTTTTTTGGCTATGAGGTCGTAAACAGACAATACTGCCATATTCAAGTCGTCAATTTCCCGGACCGCCTCTTCTGCCACCTCTTTCAAGGCGGACATATGTAGTCCACCCGCATGGCCCGAAAGGAGAATGATGTTTTTCAAGCCTTTTGAATAAAAGGAATGAATCAGCTCATCCACCAGCAAACGCAGGGAGTCCGCTGAAATGGAAAAGGTCCCTGGATGATCAGCAGTGCTGGTGCAAACCCCGTAGGAAACCGATGGAGCCACGAAGACGTCTACTTTTTGAGCGGCCATTTTGGAAACTTCCCAGGCGTGCATGGTGTCCGTCCCTAGCGGCAAATGCGTTCCATGCTCTTCAACAGTTCCCAAAGGCAGAATAATCGTTTGGGTCTTTTGCAACCCATTTTTAAACTCTTCCATGTTGATTTCGTCGATAATCATAGTATTTCATCCGTTGAAAATTTATAATGGATCACATGACCAATTATTAGTGCTAAGGGCCTATATGAGAGAAGAAAGCGGTAGGGGATACTCTAAGTTATTGATAGGCACAGGCTATGCTCTTCCACTCTGCCAAAAGAAATGTTGGAGTTCATTGACTAATTCGAATAATTGGTTCGCTTCACCTGGTCATCATACATAGGAGAGCAAAACTCAATTTTTTCAGGGGTGATTTTAGCAATTTCCTACGATAAATCCTGGCTTTCTAAGATTGAAAAATATTCTTTCCCTTTAAGACTACAATCGATAAATTTATTAAAGCTATTTTCATCCAACCTTAAACTATCTGCAATATATTTCGATTTTGATGGTTGCATTACTCTTGTATGATTATTTGGAATCTTGACCCTCCCTACAATTTTACTACCTAAAAAGATTAGTCCTTTATCATGTTTGCTTCTTTTATTGTTTATTGTAGGCTTTGCTTTTTTTATTATCGCCTTCCGTATTTCAGATTCTTTAAATTTTTTTATTTTCATTTTCTCGTATTATAGAAGTTATTATTTTTTTCCATGATTTTGGATATTTACCTAATTTTTTTTCTGGGATGTCTTTTAAATCATCAAATAAGTCTAAGAGTTCTAGCTTTAGATCATTAACAGCCTCAACTTCATTATTTCCCTCACCAAAAATCTCTAAATCCGGAATAACTGCTAAGACTTCTTTGGGATAAAATTTCAAAATTGCTTCAACAGGTTTTTGAAGACGATAATTATTTAACTGTAAATCATTAATATTAATTTTTATTATTGAAGGATTCTTCTCTAACTTTTTCACTCTTTTTTCCAGGCTTTTTATTTGGTCAATATTTGATTGCATTAAAGCTACTGTTGAGGTTCCTTGAGAAACAACTCTTGATTCCCCAAAAGATGTAGTTGGCTCAATTAGCATTACTGGTATTGGGGTCGCGGATGAATTTGCTGAGCCGGCATTAACATTTAAAAAGCTTCCCATTTTATTTCCCCCCTTACTTTCTCTTTATACGCTTATCATATTCTGATATCTTTGAGTCTAACCAATCTTTAAAGATTCTGGCAGTCTCTATATCCATTACAACGCCCGATTCTATTTCTCTTACAATTCCTTCTTTTCCCATTCTTTCGATTTCCTCTTTAAGAATGCCATCTTGGACTTTATATTTTATGGATTTTGGTGTGACACTCCTTTGAATAAATAATTCTGCGTAGATTTTTCCATTTGGAGTTACCCCCCCATAAATGCCATCTATATGATACGACCTATAATTGCTTGTTTTAATATAATTTACAACAATTTCTTTTGGACTATTTTCTATCTCAGATTGCTTAATCGATTTATTTTTTTTATTCATGACGTATCTCCTCTCGGCTAAAAGAAAATATCCTGTTAATATATCAAATTTTCAGTATTAATGTCCCATAATGGCAAGTTGAGCTTTACACTGCTCACCGCTGGTCGTTTCATTAAACTTGCATCTTTAGGCAGAATTAATCGACTTTTCTAATTCCTCTTGACTGACAGTGTCTTGGGTACGTCTTGCCTCCATTAGCTTCCAAAAAAGAATCATTGTTCCCTAAATCCAATTGTTCTTCGTCAATTCCAGTAACTAATGCTGTAGGTTTACCTTGTCTCGTCACGATTACATGTTCTCGTTGCGCTTCATTGACACATGAATCCAGGTTAGTTTGTTCAATTAAAACGGTTTTCATAGTATTTCACCCGTTGAAAATTTATAATGGATGTCCTAAACAGCCAATTTATTTTATCAAGTGAACCAAGAATAAGCCAACGGAGGCAAATATGAAAGTGGAAATCCTTGAAAAAAAGCGGATCTTTGACCGCTTTTTCAAGATCGACGAGGTTCTTTTACGTCAAGAAAAATACGATGGGACCATGTCCGGCCCGCTTACTCGATTCAGTTTCGAACGTGGTGACTCCGTGGCAGTGCTGCTTTTTTGCCCGGATTCCGAAGAAGTGGTGCTCATCGAGCAATACCGATATCCGGCACATTCCGACCCTAGCGGCGGCTGGTTGCTGGAGATCGTGGCCGGTAGTGTGGGAGAAGGGGAGGATTTAAGAACAGCCGCTTCCAAGGAGGTCCTTGAAGAAACCGGTTATTCCGTCTCTACCTCTTCCCTGGAAGAGATGAGCGTCTTTTTTGCCAGTCCGGGCGGGACGTCCGAAAGGGTTCACCTCTACCTTGCCCGGGTATCTCCGGAGGATCAAAAGGGAAAAGGCGGCGGAGAGGAGTCGGAGGACGAGGACATCAAGATCATAAATCTACCTCTTGCCAAGGCATTGGCCATGATCCAAGAGGGAATAATCGTGGACGCCAAAACAATCATTGCATTGATGATGCTGGAGAAGAGATACAATGAAAAAAATTGAAAAAGAAGAGAAAAGCCTGAAAAAAACCGAGCCCATTCGTTTGCAAAAATTTCTTGCCATGGCGGAAGTCGCCTCTCGAAGGGCATCGGAAAAACTGATAGAAGAGGGAGCGGTGCGGGTGAACGGACGCATCGTTCGTGAACTGGGAACCAAGGTGGACCCGCAAAGTGATGAAGTACTTGTGAACGGTAAAAAGATAGGAATCAATGATCAGAAAGTATATTACCTCTTTTACAAACCGGTGGGATGCCTCACCACCGCCAAAGATGATAAGAACAGGGCCACGATTTTCCATTACCTGACGGGAGTCAAGAAGAAGATTTTTCCGGTGGGGCGCCTGGATTACAACACGGAGGGCATCTTGATCCTCACCAACGATGGAGAACTTTCCCATGCTTTGAGCCACCCTTCTTTCAAGGTGGAGAAAACCTATCTGGCCAGGGTCAGCGGAATTCCGAAAGAGAACAGCCTCCGAAAACTGGAAAGGGGAATGATGATGCCGGACGGAAAAAAAACGGCTCCCTTAAAGGCCTCGCTGGTAAGAACCACCGGGAAAAACGCATGGATAGAGCTTAAACTTTCCGAAGGGAGAAAGAGGCAAATCCGTGAAATGTGTTCGCTAATCCACCACTCGGTGAGCAAACTAAAAAGGGTGGGGATAGGTTTCCTGGATGCTTCGGACCTGCGTCCGGGCGACTACCGGACCCTTAGCCAGAGGGAGGTTGCGAGGTTAAAATCGCTAACGAAACCCCGTAGCAAACCAGCGAAAGCGGGGAAGAAAAAGGCCTTGCGGGGCAGTGGAAAGGACGTATAGCAGGGCAATGTTGCGTGAAGTAAATCTTTTTCCACCAACTTTTCTCATCAAACCCATTCAAGGCAGAAAAATGGCGAAAGAACATTGGAGCAAAATCATCCTCGTCCTTTCCATGGGGCTTCTGGCCGCCCTTTTTTTTGTTTATGACCTTGGGGCTTACCTCACCCTGGAATATATGCAGTCCAGGCAGGCGGCCTTTCAGGAGTATTATATCTCCCACCGTTTTGAAACCATGGGGGCTTACCTCCTGATTTATATTTTCAGCACAGCCCTTTCCATTCCCGGCGCAGCGGTTCTGACCCTTCTTGGCGGGGCTCTTTTCGGTTTTGTGATGGGAACGGCGTTGGTTTCCTTTGCCAGTACCATTGGCGCCACTTTAGCTTTTTGGGTAGCTCGATTTCTATTGAAGGGGGCGATCCAAAATAAATTCGGCGACAAACTGGCACCCATCAATGAGGGAATCAAAAAAGATGGAAATCTCTATCTATTCACGGTGCGGCTGGTGCCCATCTTCCCCTTTTTTGTAGTGAACCTGGTGATGGCTCTCACCCCAATCAGGACGTTGCCCTATTTTTTCATCAGCATGGTTGGGATGCTACCCGCCACCATGGTCTATGTGAACGCCGGAATACAATTAAGTAAAATCAACAGTATGCAAGGCATTCTTTCTCCTCAGCTCCTGTTTTCCTTCGCCCTTCTAGGCCTCTTTCCCATTATCGCTAAAAAGAGCTTGGAGTGGTGGAGGGCGGGGAACAATGGAGTGATGGAGTGATGAAACGAAAGAGCAAAGGAATGTTGGAAAGATGGGTCACAAACAGCTTTGAACATCAGCACTCCATCACTTCAACACTCCAACGTTAAATCATGCATTTTATAAGTGAACAAAACATTTTTATCTTTCTCGTTCAGCTTTTCATTCTCCTGGCACTAGCCAGAGGGTTGGGGGAGATCTTCCGGCAGTGGAAACAGCCTCCCATGAATGCCGAGATCTTGGTAGGGGTGCTTCTGGGACCAACTATTTTTGGAAGGTTCTTCCCGGCCTTCTACCAGATTATTTTCCCCGGTGATGTTATTCAACTGAATATGTTGGAAACCATCGCGTGGATAGGCGCATTATTCTTTTTGCTGGAAATTGGATTGGAGATTGATTTCTCCTATGCCTGGCGTCAGAGGGGAGATACTTTAAAGATCGCCATCATGGGTATCGTTATCCCCATGGTCATATCGTTTGTCCCATGTTACCTTCTGCCTGACCATTATCTTGTGGAACCATCGCAACGATGGATTTTTGCTCTTTATATGTCCACCGTCATCGCCATTACCGCCATGCCCATTACAGGGAGGATTTTACACGACCTGAATATGTCTAAATCGGATTTAGGGTTTCTAATCATGTCCGCGTTGTCGGTTAACGACATCATTGGGTGGGCAATTTTCACATTGGTTTTAGGCTTTGTGACACAGGGCGGGTGGGATGTCATCAATGTTGTCATAACTTTGTCGTTAATCATAGGCTTTATCGCCCTTTGCTTATCCTTTGGCCGGCAATTGGCGGATTTCACCATTACAAAATTCAAGGAACGAAAGATGCCCGAACCAGCGTCTTCACTAACCTTTATCTGTCTTCTGGGTTTTTTCTGCGGCGCTGTAACCCAGGGATTGGGGCTACATGCAATGATCGGTTTTTTTGTGGCAGGGGTCATGGTTGGAGAGTCCAAGGTCCTTTCGCAAAATACCAGGCAGGTTATTTCTCAAATGGTTTATGCCATCTTTGTTCCCTTCTTTTTCATTATCATAGGTTTGAAATTTGATTTTATTAAGGACTTTGACCCTTTTCTTGTGGCCTTGATTACAGTCCTCAGCATTGGCGGCAAATATCTGGGGGCGTGGGTGGGTGTGCTAATGACAAAGCTTCCCAAACAGGACCGAATTCCCATTGCCATTGCGCATACGCCTGGTGGGACCATGCAAATTGTCGTAGGACTTTTAGCGTTACAATACAACCTGATTACAGAACAGGTTTTTGTGGCCATCGTTTATGGAGCTGTTCTTTCCTCGGTTCTTGTAGGGCCTTGGCAAGCTGCCGCCATGAAGAGGAGAAAGAAAGTCAGCGTTATCGATTTTTTCACGCGGGAACAGATTTTACCCTCCATAAAATCGGAGAATCGGGATGACGCCATTATTGAACTTTGCCGTCTGGCAATCTCGCAAAATGAGCTTTTGGAAGAAGCCAACCTCACCGAAGCGGTTTTGAAAAGGGAACGTGCCATGGGAACGGCATTTGAAGAGGGAATTGCCATGCCCCACGCAAGGCTGACCAATATTCAACATCCCATGGTAGTCCTTGGAAGATCTCTAAAGGGAATTGAGTGGGATTCCCCGGATGGAAAACCGACAAAGCTGATTTTCTTGATTATCACGCCTGAACAAACCAATGAGTTCCAACTTCAAATTCTGGGACTCCTTGCAAGAGCAATGAGTGATAAAACAAATCGCCAGGGTATTCTAGAAGCTGGAGACCAAAGTGAGATTTTAGCATTCCTTCAGTCAGCTTTATCGACGAAAGTTACAGCTCGGGGAAATTCCTAAAGGTTCGAGCAAAAAGTGACGCTAAGTAAGATACTATGCGAACCATAAGGTTACTTTTTTTGCTTTTTGCGGTAGTCTTGCTCTACCTGTAGGTTAGGAACGGGTCAGAAATAACTTACCATTTTAGCATCTCATTTTCAGGCCATCTTTTACCAATCCTCAATCGCGAAATCCTCGAAAGAGCGGTGCTATTACTGCGGTTTCGCTCAATCGGGTCGGCCAAACCTGACCTAAACCTGAGCGCTAAAAGCACCAAGTTATTTCTGACTTGTCCCTTAGTTATCGTCTTCTGTTGAGCTGATACTTCCTGACGGCTTGGTTGTGCTCTCTTAAAGACTTTGAAAAGTGGTGGCTGCCGTCTTTCTTGGAAACAAAATAGAGGAAACTGTTTTTGGCGGGATTCAGGGCCGCCTTGATGGAATCAAATCCCGAGTTGGCAATGGGGCCAGGCGGCAGGCCCTTCGTGCGGTAGGTATTGTACGGAGAATCGATCTTTAAATCCTTCTTCCTGATGTTACCGTCGAAGTTCTTCATGGCGTATATGACGGTGGGATCGCATTGCAGCAGCATCCCTCTTTTCAAACGATTGTGGAAGACACCTGAAACCAAGTTTTTTTCCCGAGCCACAGCCGTTTCCTTCTCAATAAGCGATGCCAGGGTTACCACCTCGTGGAAGGTCAAACCCGATTCCTCCACTTCCCGCAAGATCTCTTCCGTTTTCACCTTTCTTACAAAGTAGTCGGCCATCCTTTCCATAATTTCCGCCTCCGTGGTCCCTCTTTCAAAAAGGTAGGTGTCAGGGAAAAGGTATCCCTCAAAGGAATCGGAGGAGATTCCATATCGATCCAATTGCTTTCGATTGCGTACGACCTTTAGGAACTCATCGGCGCTACCCATTCCCACTTTCTCCAAACGTACCGCTATGTCCCCCAAACTAAAACCCTCCGGTACGGTAAGGGGAAACTGGATGGACCTTCCTTCCGTCAATATTTCCAAAATCCTCACGGGAGTCATGCCGGTATCCAGGGAATATTCTCCGGCCTTTAGAAGTCCTCTCTTTTTTGCCATCCTTGCTAAAAGTTCGAAATAAAGGGGATGGGTGATGATTCCTGCGCTTACCAGCCTTGCCGTCACCGTTTTAAAGGTAGCTCCTTTCGGCACCGGGAATATCACCGTGTTAGGAAAGAGGGAAGCTGGGGATTGAACATAGTGTTTAAAATGAAAGATCCCACCCAAAAGAATGCAAAAGGAGAGCAGAAAAACCGAACACAATATCCAAACAGCTTTTTTTAGTGATAACAAAAACAGGCCTCCGGGAAGAAATTTGTATTTGTAACTATTCAGGTTGACAGATTCACGGTTTAGGATTTTAGAAAAACCGTAAGCGTTCCCGTGTATCAGACGGGAAAAGACGATCATTTTTGGACCCTGAAAGGGTCGCGTGAGCCGTCATGTTTCACAAGCTTAGTCATATTGTAAACGGTGCGGCTTTCAAACGAAAGCCAAATCCTACCTGTGCGAGTCCGTACTTGTACAGAAATCGTTACCAGAACTCCAAGCCAGCC
>JAJDAS010000586.1 GCA_029261755.1 Nitrospinia bacterium | reverse complement strand
GCTATGAATTTAACAAAGATCTTGATTTCATTTCTCGAGTTACAGGTTTTTCACCATTTTTAGTCAAACAATACACTCAAATCATTATAGAAAATGAAAATAAAACACCTTGACACGCAATATTGCGTCAACTTTAGGCGGTTTAAACAAACCGTATCTTTAATCTTTTTTGTTTTAGTCTTTTATTTGGTTCACGCATTTGATGGTATTAATTTTCCAAAGAATTTAAGGGAGTTGTTTTGTTAAACCGCCTAAAAGCGGGACTACAAATTTTTAGAGTTGCGCCGTGAAGGGATACAATTAATTCCCCTTACTTTGAAGACGCCCGAAAAATCATGAAGAACGTTAAACCACTGATGATGACTCCCCAGAGAAGCCCCAAAAAGAACAGGGAACCTATCATGATAGCTGCCCCCACCAGCCGGGCAGTTCCAATGTTCTCGGACATTTGCACAATCAATGCATTATAAAATCGAACCATCAGTTCCATTCTTTTCCTCCTTTATACTAAAACCAATTTGATTTTCGGTTTTTAAAATCAAATTTTGGTTGCAGTTAATGCTTAGCAATTGGATTAACCAATTTTTTCAGATACCGAAAACCAATTGCGGTAGAGTATATCATTTCAACGAAGATTCCAGTTCCATATACCACTTGCCGTCATTACTTTTATGCCAATAAAAGATGATTTCCGGCTCTTTGATCTTTTTGGTATTAAGCATTTTTATGGTTGTGTGGGTCTTTATCTTTGCCCTGTCGCCGCTTCTGTCAATGGAGATATCCATGATTTCATACTTCATAATGTCCAGGAACTCCGGTTTCACCTGGAAGATCCTTTCAATCAATTTCGGGATATCCACTTTTTTCCGGTCTCCTTCCGAATGATAGCTGGCGGCTTTGTCAAAGTCCTTGAACTGAATATCTTCCAGAAAATTGATGGCCATTTCCTGAAGAGCCAATTTGTCATCATCAAAGGCCAGTTTCACACCTCCAACCACCAGGCCATACTTGGAGGAGAAGAGATAGAAAAAAACACCGACCGATAGAATTAAGATTAATAAAAAAAGGCTTTTTCTCATAAAAGTTCCTTAGCCGCTTTTTGACTTCAAAATGAATCCGGTGAAAATTAAAAATAAGAGAGTAAAAACAAACAGAATCAAATTGCCTTGTACAATGATCCAGTAGGAGGGGGTTGCGGATACGATCTCCCGTATGCATTCATAACCCCATTTTACCGCCATGAGTTTTTCAATATACAGAGTGATTCCCTTATGGTAATCCTGGGGGATGGCAAATTCGGAAAACAGAATTTGCGGAATCACCACCAAGGGAACGAGGCCCACGGCCTTATCCACACTGTTGGTAATGGCGGAAATCAATAAGCCTATGGCCACCCCCGCAAGGGAACAAAAAAAGAGCGAGAGAAATATTAGCAGTTTGCTCCCCAACAGGTGGATATATAAATTCACGATGGTAATCAACATTATACACTGAAGAATGTTCAGGATTGCCAATACCCGGACCTTAGAATATACATAGGCTCCAACATCCAGGTTGACCATTCGCTCCCTCATGAAAATAGCCCGCTCCTTGACGATTTCACGGCAGGCGTTGGTGCATCCCAACCAGACCGCCGATAAGACCAGTACAAAATATAGGGTATCGGTGGCCTTCTCCACATTCTTCCAGACAATCACGATCAACGCCGCGATAACCGGAGCCTGGATGAGCATGAGCAGGGTATTGCGCAGGTCTCCCAGGATGATGTCCAAATACCTGTCCGCCAGTATGCCGGATTGTTTCATGTTGATCCACATATCAGTTCTCTTGGTAAGTAGTCAGGAATAGTGGAATAGTGCCGAAACCCTTTCGCCCCCGCGCTTTTCCATCATTCCGGTTTTCATTCTTTTCCAGTACTCCAGTACTCCATTACTCCGGTTTTGCCCTTTCCACTACTCCATTGTTCCATTCCCTGTGCCCTTCATCCCCAATTTGCGCTTCAGTCGTTCAAGCTTTTCCTTCGGGTCCAGGATCCCTTCTTCCTGATCTTCGCTGGATGTTTTCTCAGGCTTGGGGATTGCCACAGTCCGTTTCAAAGCGATTCGATCAGAAACATATTTGTTATATAAGGAAGAGTGCCTGAATTTCCTGGACAGTTCGCCGGGTTTATAATTGGAAAGCTTACCGTAAATTTGGGTGAAATCAGCCACTTGAAAATATTTCAAAGCCGTCTCGGGTGGACCAAAAAAGACAAGGCCCCCTCTATCCAGTATCGCTGCCATATCCAGAAGGCTGATATTTTTTGTCACATGGGTCGTGATGATAATGCTCCTCCCTTCCTGCGAAAACTTTTTGAAGAGTTTCATCATCTTTTCCTCCAGGCCGGGATCAAGCCCGGAGGTGGGTTCGTCCAGAAAAAGAAGGGGAGGGCTGGTGAGCAGCTCAATGCCCAGGCTCACGCGCTTTCGCTGTCCGCCGCTTAGTTTTCTAATCCTCGTCTTTTCCCTTTGGGCAAGATCCAAAATTTCGATGACCTTCTTCACCCTCTCTTGAATGCGGTTTTCCTTTGAACTTTCCGGGAGTCTAAGAAGGGCCGAATAGTAAAGCGCTTTGGTAACCGTCAGGCTTTCATGAACTATGTCGTCTTGGGGGACATATCCTATCAGATTTCTGAATTTATCGAAATTATCATAGATGTCTTCCTTGTTCAGTAGAACTTTCCCCTCGTCGGGCTTAGAGAACCCGTTTATGGCCTTTAAAAGAGTGGATTTCCCTGCTCCGCTGGGTCCCAACAAACCCACCAATTCTCCCGGAAGCACGGATAAGGATACGTCCATTAACAACTTCACCCCATCTGCCGACGTGGAAACGTTTTTGGCGTCCAGTTTTATGGTTTTTAGATCATTCATATGCGAGAAAAGGAAAAGTCATTTATTGAGAGTGAACTCTGACCATCCCTTAACCCACGGAACCCACGGAATACACAGAATGCAAGCCTTCCCCGATATTCTTCTTTGGGTGAATCTTGGTCGCTTTTCACCAAAAAAAAGTATATAAAGGCCTTTCCGTGTGTTCCGTGGGCCTAGTCTTTAAGATTTTTAAATTCTCAGAGGTAGTGTGTGAGTAGCTAACAATACAATGATTCATGATTATATCATTTTTTTAGGCTTTTAACCGTGAACCGTGAACCCTGAACGTTGAACCTGAGTAGTTACAAAATCCACTGAAAAACTTGTTGCGGTTGTGGGCCGGGCTTGATATAGTATTTCATGTTTTTTTGACCCAGTTTTTACCTGCTTCCCGCCTTCTTCTGCCCCATGCAATTTTTTAAAATCCTCATATCCAAGTTAAGGTCCCTGCTTCACGGTCAGGAATTTGCCATCATGGTAGCCGCCTTTGGGCTCATGGTGGCCTTATGCTTTCTTCACTCCTGGTGGTTTGTTACCTTCGAGCCCGGTAAGTCTTATGGAGACGCCTTGTGGCTCTCATTTATTACCATTACAACCATCGGTTACGGAGATATCTCCGCCACCACCTTAATGAGCAGAGCAGGAACGGTGATCTTTGCCCTATTCGGACTGGTGGTTTTCGGTGCCTTGATGAGTTCCATGGCCGCCATGGCTATTAACCATTTTCAAAATTTATCGGAAATAAAAAGAAAGGGGTTCAAAATGATTAAATGCCGGAACCATATCCTCATCATCAATTGGCAAAGCGAAAAGGCTATCCGCTACATGATCGAAGAGTATCGGGCAGACCCGAAAACGGTGGAGTCGGACATCGTCATTATCTCGGACGAGCTTGAAGAACTCCCACCGGACATGCGGGAGATGCCAGGTATCCACTTTGTCCGCGGCGGCCTCACGGATCCCAAGACTTACGAGAGGGCCGGTATCCGAGAAGCTACATCGGCCTTGGTTTTGGCAAAGAACCTGGAGGACCCCACCAGCGACATGTTCTCCATCGGTATTGTTTGCCTCCTGGAGCGGTTGCATCCGGCTATCGACAGCACGGTGGAATGTATGGCGGAGGAGAACGCGGTGCTCATGGAGGCCCAGGGGGCGGACCGTGTGGTGATGACCTCCGGGGTGGTGAGCAGGCTTCTTGCGAAGGCAACCAAGAACAGAGGTGTGGCCCCCGCCGTTTTGGAAATGCTGGATACCGCCGCTGGGAATAGTCTCTTCAGCATGGATAAAATTGATCAATTTGTTGGTATGGATTATAAAAAAATTGCCGGCGAGTTG
>JAJDAS010000585.1 GCA_029261755.1 Nitrospinia bacterium | reverse complement strand
GACTCCTGGACCCCATGTGCGGCTCCGGGACTCTGCCCATAGAAGCCGCCTTGATGGCCGGTGATTCGGCTCCGGGACTAATGCGGAATTACTTCGGTTTTTTAAAATGGAAACCATTTGATCGGTTGGATTGGGATCCCTTGGTTGAAGAAGCCATCGAGCGGGAAGAAGCCGGATCGGAAAAAATTCCTCCCATTGTCGGATATGACGAACACTCCAAAACCATAGGGTTCGCTTTGCAAAACCTGAAGAGGGCCGGACTGGAAGGAAAAGTCCATTTCGAGAAAAAAGAGTTCGCCCAATGCGTTCCCCATAAAAAGTTGGTCAATCCAGGACTTTTCATTATGAATCCTCCTTACGGTGAGCGCATGGGAGAGGTGTTGAAACTGAAATCTTTATACGAATCCATCGGCTCCACCTTGAGGAAATATTTTGAAAATTGGCGGGCCGCCATCTTCACCAGCAACATGGATTTGGGAAAAAGCATGGGCATTCGCGCCCGAAAAAGCTACTCTCTTTATAACGGAAAGATCAAATGCAAGGTACTGAACTTTATGGTTCTACCCGAGTGGTATACCAAGGCGGTTCGATCTTTGGAAGAAAGCTTTGATGAAAGTATTGATGAGCCTGAAACGGTTATTTTGGATGAAGCGGTTATTTCGGATGAAACAGACGGAGGGAAACAAAAAAAACGGAAAAGTGGACCAAGGAAATTGAGCAGGTTCAAGGTTAGAGCACTAAAAACCAGCTAAAAGATATACGTACTACGATACTGCCACTTCGGAGTTGTCGAGAAGCGATATGGCATAATGCAGGGCAGATGGAATATCTTCCGGCTCAATTTCCGGGAAGCAGCAAAGGATATCGTCCCACGACTTCCCCGTGGCAACTTGTCCCAAAATATCGGAGACGGTTGTTTGGGTTCCTTTGATGGCAGGCTTTCCATTGCATACTGCCGGGTCTAATGCAATACGTTTTGAATTCATGTTTGAAAACCTATGGAGAAATGGTGAGTTTTTGGAGCCATTTTGACATGCTGTTTCACGTTACCAAATCCTGCTAATTAAGTCAAAATTTCCCCCTATTTGCCATTTTACTGAAGTACTGATAGAAACCATTTCATACTTCCATATCAAGGAGAGGCAAACCTAACCTTTGCCTTTGGTTTTCACCTTTAAGAAGTGTCCGTTTTCTTTTCGGAATATCCCCTCTTTCCCCTTCATGTTGTTCCTGGAGCTTTGTTGGAAGGCTTGAGCCGTGCTGAATGGTATGCTTGCCGTATTTTTTTGACAGGGTATCGATTACATTATAAATCCTGGAGATCTTCTCTATACTGGCTCTGTCTTGAAAAAGGCCGTACTGCTCGTTTTTATTTGGAAAGAGACCTGATAAAACCACTCCTGTGGCACGGTACAAACTGTTTTCCTGGTAGACCTGCTGGAACCCTTTTTTTAGAAGTTTGATTAGTTCCACGGGAAAAGCGTTTGGATGGCTGATTTTCAACTCCACCCCTTCCGTCGCAAAATTTTGTCTTTTGAGCAGAACAACAAGTCTTTTTGCTACAAGTTTATGGCGCCTTGCCTTTATACAAGCGTTTTCAAGGTTTTTGGAGAGTTGCGCAAAAATAAAGCTCTCATTAGTTGATGGAGGAGTAAAGGTTTTCGATTTGCTGATGGACTGGTAGTCATGATTGATTTCGGCCACAACAGGGTAAACGCTTCTTCCGTTAAGCTCGTGCCATATTTCAAGATATGGTTTTGAAAAATGTTTTTTTACGAAATTCTCACTTGCCCCGGTAAAGTCAAGAGCGGTATTTATTCCGAACTTTTTTAAAAGGGCGGAACCGTTTGCTCCTATACCCCAAACATTACCAACCGGAAAGTTCGACAGAAAGTGGTGGATCTCTCTTCCGGGGATCGCTGTAAGGCCATTGGGCTTTTTATGTTTGGAACCGATCTTGGATAAGACCTTGGAGAGACTGATCCCCACGGAGACGGTTATACCTAGCTCCTTTTCTATGGTTTTTTGAGCATTTAAGGCTATTTGTTCATAAGAACAGTGAAAATAGCTCCTCAAACCAGTGATGTCGATAAATGCTTCATCTATGGAGTACTCTTCAACATCCGGGGAAAAGCGTTTTATTATTTCAAACATTCTAATGGAAAAAAGACTGTAGGTCTCATAGTTTGAAGGCAGCATCACAACGTCGGGACAAACTTTTTTAGCCTCGAACAGCCTCATGGCTCTTGTTACCCCCTTCTCCTTGGCTTCGTAACTGGCAGCGGCAACAATGCCTCTTTCCTTACCGGTGATGACCGGTTTTCCCTTGAGTTTTGGGTTCATTGCCTGTTCACACGATGCAAAAAAGGCATCAGCATCTATATGCATGATGGCCTTTGGCCAGGAGCTAATTAGCAAGGGTTGGTTTTTCATGATTATAATCCTGGCCGAAGATATTTGAACCCGGTACTAGCCTGCCTTTTTAGGTTTTTACCTAGTCTTTCTGAAAATTCATCTCTCAGACCTAATAATCGTAAAGGCAAAAAAATAGCCACAGAACTTCACAGAATCACACAGAATTTATTTTCTTTTTTCTGTGTCTTTCTGTGGCAAATAAAAAAACAAATATCTTTGGCTATTCTTTTCCCGATATTTCCATTGTAGGTGAACAATTGTTCACCGTCAAGACAAGGCGAAATGGTAACTTTTCAAAAGGTTGAGGGAGAGCAATACTTATTCTCTTCTTGTGAAGGCAATGCTATTAATTTAAGGAGGCGGGGCTATAGGGGGGAAGAGCTAAATTAATTGGAGATTGTAAATTTAAAAGTGCAAATATTTTGAGCATTTTTTCTTCATTTCATTCCTGCATCATCATATGCCTGTTCCAAAAGGTCCGTAAGATTTAGTTCGGATGCCCACTGTAGCAAATATTCCTTACTTTCCCTCTCGGTCCCAGTGTGCACGGAGACGATCAGACAAATCAGAACCATAATGAGTAGCTACAAAAAGCAAGTTTAATTCTTTTTGATTTAATTTCGGATTCGCTCTCTTTATTGCTCTCTTTGAAAGGTTGATGACAGTCTGTGAAAGCGATAATGCCATGGAAATCCTTTGGCTCACGCTTGCCTTGCGCATCAGGGATATTTGATATGCTTCTGCTTCCGGGTGGGTATCGGAGGGTTGTTTGGGCATTTTAAAGTGATAAAAAGGTTTTGATTCCACAATAGCAAAAAAAAGATATCTAAATTTTCAGGCAAAACCATGTTCGCGCAGAGACGCAGTGACGCAGAGAGAAAAGCAGTAACAAGTGACGAATTGCAACAGGTTTTTCTTGTCACTCGTTACTTGCCACTATATTCTCATGCTTATTGACTGAGTTAGAATAAAGTAGTATCTTATTGGCATTATGGATAAAATTCTAACCAAAGATATTTTAAATTTTATACCGTCTGATTATGTTTTTGGTGTTTTAACCTTAACGCAGAGGAAAGAATAGTAGCAAGTGACGAGTAACAAGAAAAGGCAAAGATAAAGAATTCTCACAAAGAGAAAAAGAGGGTAAAGGAATAATTAAATTTTCGATTTTCCTCTTTAACTCCTTTCCTCTTTGTGAAGAATAATAAAAAAGTTTTTCTCCGCGTTCTCTGCGAACTCTGCGTTAAATTTCTTTGTATTTAAATTCTGAGAGATGAATTTTGATAAAAACCTTCCTTATTCCCAGATAGGTACAAAAAAGGGGAAACCTATGTTACCCAAAAAACTCCAAACCCTTCTGAGCCAAAAGCTTCAGGAAAAAAGAACTGACGGAACCTACAAGGCGGAGAGGATCATCCAGGGGCCGCAGGGGCCGGAAATTTCCCTTGCAGACGCTTCAAAACCGGTCTTGAACTTTTGCGCCAATAACTATTTAGGGTTGTCCAATCATCCCGCAATTAAAGAGGCGGCCCAAAAGACGCTGGAGACTCACGGATTTGGCATGTCATCCGTCCGCTTTATCTGCGGAACCCAGGATATTCACAAGGAGCTGGAGCAAGCCGTTTCCGCTTTCCTGGGCACGGAGGATACCATTCTTTATACCTCCTGTTTCGACGCCAACGGCGGCCTTTTTGAGAACCTGTTGGGGGCGGAGGATGTGATCATCAGTGCCTCCCTGAATCATGCCAGCATTATCGACGGTGTGCGGCTTTGCAAGGCCCAAAGGAAGGTATTCCAATATGATAAGCTAAACGAGCTGGAAGAATGTTTGTTGGGATCCCAAACTGATGGGTTGAAAGTGGTGGTGACGGATGGAGTTTTCTCCATGGAGGGGCTCCTGGCGCCGCTGGATCGCATCGCTCCCCTCTGCCGTAAATACGGGGCTATCTTGGTGGTGGACGATTCTCATGCCACCGGATTCATGGGGGAAAACGGACGCGGAACGGCGGAGCATTGCGGAGTACAGGAAGAGGTGGACCTCTTTACCAGCACCTTCGGGAAGGCCCTTGGCGGCGCTTCCGGTGGGTATATCTCCGGCAAAAAGGAGTGTGTGGAGTGGTTCCGCAACTGTTCCCGGCCTTATCTCTTTTCCAATTCGTTGGCGCCTTCCCTGGTGGGCGGGGCTCTCAAAGCGTTAGAAATCATTAGGGGAGAAGAAGGGGATACGCTCCGGGCGCGATTGCACGAGAACACCCGCTATTTTCGTGAAAAAATGATGGCTTGTGGATTCCGAATAAACGAAAGTCCTCATCCCATTGTTCCCATTATGCTTGGTGAGGCAACGGTTGCCGCCGGCATGGCGGAGGATCTTTTGAAGGAAGGGATTTATGTGATAGGGTTCAGCTATCCGGTGGTCCCCAAAGGCGCCGCAAGAATCCGGGTGCAGATCTCGGCGGCGCACACCAGGGAGCAGCTCGATTTGGCCATCACGGCCTTTGAAAGACTGGGGAAGAGGTACGGGGTGGTGGAGTGGTGGAGTGATGGAGTGATGGAGTGATTCGCGGTTCAGTTTCCGAGTATTTATCTCTCACTCTGAAGACATTTTAAAAAAACTACCTCAAATCTAAAATCAACAATCTAAAATCTAAAATATATTATGTGGGCATACGTTTACGATGGAGAAAAGGTGGCCAAGGCAAAGGTACCCGTTCCGGCCATCCGGGCCAACGACGTCCTGGTGAAAATCCATAAAGCCTCCATCTGTGGGTCCGACCTCCATATCTTCATGAACGACGATTGGGCAAAGGAAACCATCGATAAAGGAATGGTGATCGGACACGAAGGGTGCGGCTCCGTGGAAAAGGTGGGAGCGGATGTTGTTGGATTGAAGTCAGGTGACTACGTGGCCTTGGAATCGCATTACGCCTGTCCTGCCTGCGAAAGAGAGGGTAAGACGGCTGACCATTGTCCGCATTACGGAATCATGGGGCTGCATGGGAGTAGGGGAGGGGAGGGAACCCACCAGGTGGGGGGAGTATTCTCCGAATTCACGGCAGTGCCGGCCTACTGTGCCCACAAGATCAGTGATTCCATAAGAGAAAAAATCTCTGCCTCTCTTTTGGAGCCTGCCGGTAACAGTTGGGAGATCATCCGGTTTTTGCGGGAGAGGAAGCTGCCGGAAAACTTCGCCGTTTACGGATGTGGTCCACACGGACTCAATATGCAGCTCTTTGCGCGATACGTGGGTGTAAAGAACGTCCTGGCCTTCGAGGTGGATCCATGGCGACACGATTTCGCCAAGTCTTTCGGAGCGGCTCACCATGTTCTCAATCCCAAAACCGTCACCCACGAAGAGGTGATGGCGCTCACTAATGGCAAGGGATTTGATGTAGCTATCGACATGGTGGGGAACATCTCCGTGGTAAAGGAGTGCAAGGAGTTGGTTCACCATGGGGGTATGCTGATTCTTTTCGGACTACCCCGGCACGAGGTGCGGGTGGCCCATGGGGAGAACTTTTCCCAGATCATCTTCAACAACGAGGAAAGCGTAATTCGGCATAAAGGGAAGGAGCTTATGCTACGGGGCTTTACCGGAAGAAGGGAAGAAACCTGGAAGGAGTTGATCCCGGCTTTGGAAGAAAGCGAATTTTTGCGGGAAAAGCTCTCCTTGCCCCTGGATTTTCTCGGCAGCCTCCACGAACTGGAAAACTTTATCAGTAACCCGCCTGAAAAATATTTGAAGATGGGATTGCGGGCTTTTTAGGAATTAACCACGGAAGTGCACGGAGTTACACAGATTTTAGTCTGGAGTGTAGCAACCGTGTTGTTACTCTAAACCAGTTTATTTTTCCTTATTTGGCAGTGGGTGTAAAGTCTTCGCCACCAACCTCTCCGCCTTCTATCACCAAGGGAATAAGGAAGGTTTCTTTCGGAGTAGCAACACGGTTGCCACACTCCAAAAAAACGCCAAGAGTAACTGGGCTACTTACTCCTTACCGCTTACTTCAGACTTTCCCCATTTCCCGGAGATAGGTTTTTGCGCGGGAGGCGATCTCGTGTCCGGGATATTTTTTTATCAGGAATTTCAAAATATCCGATGCCTTTCTTGTGTTCTTGATCTTCTCGTTGAAGATCATGGCCACAAGGAAATAAGCGTTGGGAATGGCTTCGTGTTTGGGATTGGCCTTAATAAAACGGTTGGCGGCTTCAATGGCTTCCTTGCTCTTTCCCGCGTCGTTCAAATACCCCATGATCTTTATCAGGGCTGGGGCATTGGGTGTGAATCCCGGATCCTTTGCCAGGCATTCCAGATAAACCTCGCAACATTTATCCGGGTCACCTTCCTTTTCAAGAAAATCCAGATAGGTTCTTCCATGTTTCAGTATTTCCGGGGTTAGTTGTTTGATTTTGAGAAGGTTATAGTAGCATTCCACCAGGTGGACATCGGGCTCCACCTCTTTTGCATCTTTCTTGATCATAGAAATTGCTTCATCGATCTTCCCTTCCTGACTCAGTATCCGTGCCTTGTGAAGAATTCTTGTTTTTTCATCTTCCACGGGCCTCTGTTCTTGAAAGGGTAGCGCCTCATCCTCCTCTTTATAAGTAAGGTCGTATCCAATCTCTTCATGATACTGGTAAATAACATAACCCATAAGATGGTAGGAAATAATGGTATAATAGGCTTCAGCGAAGGGAAGAAGGAATGGCTGAAAAAATGACGGGAGGGAAAGGATGATATACTCTCCCAGGACCGTGGGAGCGCCTCCCAGGATAATGAGAAAAAAATACATCAGCACATAACCCCATCCCACTCTCCATGCCATCTTTGCAAAGATGTTAGGATTCAGTGCGTTGATGAGGCTGCCGTCCACCGCAAGCACAATGATGATGGCAGGGAGATATAAGATGGCAAAACAGAGGAACAGAACCCCGGCGAAGCTCCCGGCGGCGTTGGACACTTGAAAGAAAAGGATGCCTAATATAATAAAGATTCCTAACTGTTTGAACAGAACATTGAAATCACTATTGATGGTTCGGAAGTCAAAATTTGGAGGAGTAAGTTTGCCGGAGGCGGTTTCCTTGAGAGAGATAAAGGAATATTTCAAGAGTGTTCCCCAGAGGGCCAGGAAAATTAGCGAACCGATAAAAAAGGAGTCGGCAAAGAAGGGAGTAAGAACACCGAGTAGAGTCATCAGTGTAAGAGGCTGGGGGTGGAAAGGGTAGGCGAAAAATTTGGGAATTCTGTTCCAGAAGGGCTCAACGATGTTCTTGAAAGCGACTTTCTTCACCTCCACGTTGCACTTGGGGCAGAAGTAGTAGATGGATGTTTGGCCATACTTCTCTACCTCTCGCTTGTCGATGCAGGCAGCGCAATACTTGGTATTGCAACTGTTGCAATTCCACTTAGCAGGTCTGGTAGGATGGAAATTACAATATGTTTTCATTTGATTCCTTGTAATGAACTCAATTTAAATAAAAGGGTAATTCCAGAAACTCAATATTTCAATAA
>JAJDAS010000584.1 GCA_029261755.1 Nitrospinia bacterium | reverse complement strand
ATGAAAGGAATTATGAAGAAAGTGGCATACTGGCAGGATTATCATTTTGAACAGGATAGTTTACTTGATGCCGTAGATGACGATGAAGTCAGATGAAACAGCAATATAACGTATCTATTTAATCGGGTCAAGCCATAATTGGTTTAAAAAGGAAAGAGAATGGCCGAGAATCAATTATCATCCAGTGTGGAAGACTACATGGGTGGGCTGAAGTTCAAAATCCGGGTCCCTCCCAACGAAATTAGAAAAGAAAGTAGCGGATTCCGTGAAGTGGAAGTTATTGTACATCCGGCGGACGATGGCTCCAGGGAATTTGCCAGGGAAAATCAGGCATTGCAAGAGCAAATCAGGGATTGCAAGCTGGAGATTCAAGAGCTTCAGGAATCCAAAACGGAACCTCGGGAAACGCTCACCAGCCAAGATGGTGAAGTCTTAACCCCGGAAGAAGCAATGAGAAAGGGACGGGAAATCATCCTGCATGCCAAGGAAAAGGCGAGAGAAATGAGAGAAGTGGCTATCAGAGAAGCCATGTTGGTGGAACAGGAAATCAACAAACTCCGCGCTTTGAAAAAAAAACTGGAAAGAGAAACCCAGGCAGGGAATGATGGAGTGATGGAGTGATGGAGTGGTGGAGTGGTGGAGTGGAAAATGGGACGCAGATTTGCGCAGATCTACGCAGATAAGACTAAGCAAAGATATTTGAAATTTGAAACTGGAAACTTGTTTTTTTCAATAGCAAGCTTGATGGTCCCATATTCAGTTTCCAGTTTCCAGTTTCAAATAAGATACCTCTCCACCCGTGGAATAAAATCCTCGGCTATTAATGGTTTGAAAACAAAATCATTGCCTCCCATTTGCATTACCCTTTCCCTGGTTTCCTTATCTTGATCCGACGTGAGAGCTATGATGGGGATTGACTTCGTTTTTTTGTTTTGTTTGATAAGCTTGATCAGTTCAAAACCATCCATGGTGGGCATTATTAAATCAGTAATGATTAAGTGAACGTCATGGGCATGAAGAAGCTCTAACGCCTTTTCCCCATTTTTCGCCTCCAATATTTCCAAATCATTGTCACGTAACAATTTTTTTAATATAAAACGGAAATCTTCTTCATCGTCAACAAGTAAAACATGGGGTTTTTGGGGCGGCAGCTCCGCATAAAAAACACTTCCTTTCCCTATAGTAGATTCCGCTGTAAGCCTTCCTCCGTGGGCCTTCATAATGTCATGGCTCAGGGGCATTCCCAGTCCAGTCCCCTTTTCGCCCATGGCGCCTACGGTAGTGGTCTTTACTTCATGTTTGAAGAGGTTTTTCAGTATGCTTTCACTCATTCCCATGCCGGTATCTTTAATTGCTATGGTTGTTTTTCGGCCCGGTGGAACGAAGAAGGTAACGACATCTCCTTTCCTGCAAAACTTTACAGCATTGGAGACCAGATTGATCAGTACTTGCCCAAAAAGCGTTAGGTCCGCGTACAGGCGAGTCCCCTGAGGCACCTCATTTTTCAGTTCTATTCCCTTTTCTTTTGCCAGATAGGACATTTCTTCGGAAGCAACCGCAACTGAGTTGTGCCCGTCTATAAACATAGGGTCGAGCTTAATATCTCCGCTTTGGAGTCTGCTGATCTGCAAAAGCTCTTCAATCATTGTTAAGGTCCGGCTCGTGCAGCCAATGATACAATCAAACGTTTCTTTGTGATCAGGGTGAAGGATATGTTTTTCGTCTTTTAAAGCCAGCTTCGCAAAACCCAGGACGGAAGCAATGGGAGATCTTAAATCGTGAGAGACCAGGGATACAAATTTATCCTTCAATTTGGTGGCTTCTTCGGCTTTTTCCTTGGCATTTCGTAGCTCATTTTCGATTTTATGTTTGTACAGGGCCATTTCGATGTTAGTGCGCAATTCGTTTTCAACAAAAGGTTTGATGATATAACCGAACGGTTCCGTAACTTTCGCCCGTTCCAGCATTTCCTCATCGGCATATGATGTAAGGTAAATAACCGGAGTGCCGTGGAGGGAGCGTATGTGGTTCGAAGCTTCAATCCCATCCATTCCCCCCCTTAGCATAATGTCCATAAGCACTAAATCGGGTTTAAGCTCCGCCACTTTGTTAATGGCTTCTTGACCGGAATCCACAACTGCGGAAACACGATACCCAATATTTTCCAGGCTGTTCTTTATATCGTCGGCAATAACAAGTTCATCCTCGACAATTAGAATTTGGATTTTTTTCATGGCCAAGAATCCTTCAATTCAAACTTGATCAACCATTCTGTTCCATGCTCTCTACTTAATTCAATCTCCCCCCCAAGTTGCCTGACCAAGGTGTTGACGAGATGCATACCCAGTGTGGAAGTATCTTTGAAATCCAACTCCTTTGGGAAACCAACGCCACTGTCGCTAATCATGAGTTCTATTTTGTCATGTTCCGATTCCTTGCTCATGGTTACCTTTAGCTCTCCTTTTTTGCCTTCGGGGAATCCATGCTTAAGAGAATTGGAGATCAATTCATTAATAATTAACCCGCATGGGATAGCGCTGTCTATCCCAAGTTGAACGTCCTCAATTTCTACTTTCAATTTGACTCTCCCGGGGGATGTGCCAAATGAACGAAAATTTTCTTTGGCCAAAACTGTTGTATAGTTTCGGAAATCAATATTGGCCAGGTCTTTGGTCCGATAAAGTTTTTCATGAATCAAGGCCATGGATCGAATTCTGCTTTCACTTTCTCTTAACATTTCCTTGTATTTTTCATCTTTAATATAGTTACCTTGAATTTTAAGCAGGCTGGTAATGACCTGCATGTTGTTTTTTACCCTATGGTGGATTTCCCGGAGTAGTACTTCCTTTTCCTTTAGAGAGGAGTCCAACTCTTTCCTGTGTCTATCCAGATCCTCCATGATATTCAAGCTGGCTTCTTGCGACATCTTCATCTCTTCAATGGCCCGTTTAGATTTTTTTTCAACCTCCCTCCGCTCTTCTTCAATGCCGATTGCCGTGGCAAGGATCCCTAAAACTTTCTTATCATTTTTATCGATGTTGATCTCGTTTTGATAGACGACGCATAAAGCACCAATATTTTTATCAAAACAATACACCCTTTTTCCTATGTAAGATTTCAGACCATAAAGCGCCACATTGGGGTCGCTTTTAGAGTAGGTTGTCTGTGATAAATTTTTGACTACATAGACATCTTTTTCTTTAGTAATAACGTCATAGCAAATATGGCCTTCCGGTTTATCCACAGGATTAAAATCAGGGGGAGTATTCCATTGACCAGTGGAACAAAGCATATCTCCTTCCAATCTATTGTATAGGGCACAAGATCCTCCAAGAAGTTCGCCACAGATCCTGGTAAGCATGTTGATGTTTTTATCGGAATTATGGCCAAGGCTGGAAAAGGCACTGGTGAGTTTTTCCAGTCGAGTTTCTGCGAGCCTATGCTCCTCTTCATATTTTTTGCGATCTGTTATATCGACAATTTCTGCAAACAGACATTCTTTGTTGCTTTCCCACTGTATTTTTTGCACGTTAACATTTCCCCAAACGATATTTCCTTTTTTGGTGATATAACGTTTTTCCAGTGAAAAGAATGCACATTCATTATTTAAAAGCTTTTCAATCCATTCATTGCTGTTCTTTAAATCTTCACTAAATGTAACTTCTCTAAGGTTTTTTCCAATGAACTCTTCCCGGTTAAAACCGATAAACTTAGAAAAAGACGGATTGATATCGATGATATTTCCTTTTAAATCGGTAATGGCCAATCCAATATAAGACTTCTCGAAATAATTTCTAAATTTTTGTTCACTCAGTTTGACTTCCTCTTCTGCCTTAAAACGGTCGATACAATATATGATTGCTCGTTCCAAAACCGCCGTGCTTAATTGGCTTTTAGGAATACAGTCATTGGCGCCTTCTTTGATCATGGTTGAAATCGTATGCTTGTCGTCAAGAGCAGTTAAAACCACAATGGGCGTATCCTGTACGATTTTTTTAAGTTCTTTCAGTGTGTCTTTATAAACACTGTCCGGCAGAGACAAATCAGATAAAATCAAATCGTATTTGTTTGACAAAATTAACTGCCGCGCTTCGTCAAGAGTTTGTGCTGTTACAACAGAGGCCATCAATAGGCTGGATTCCTCCAGCAGGCTGGTAATGAGTTCTGTATGATCTCGATTATCTTCAATTAAAAGCGTTTTAACGGTTTTTAAGCTCATTTTTACCCTTTTTCTTTTATTCGTTCATTTAACTTCCAGTAAGCTATGATCATTTTTATTACTTCCTTGAATTTTTCCGGCTCCATGGGCTTTACAATGTAACTGTTTGCGCAATTTTTCAGGGCCTTTTCAACATCCGAATGAGAATTAGAGGTGGTAAAAACCACCACGGGTATTTGCTTCAGGCGGTGGCTCCGTTTCAATTCCACTAATATTTCATGGCCGTCAAATCGAGGCAATTTCAAGTCTAGCAGAATCACATCGGGCAATGAATTCATTCCGTTTTCATGTTCTTTGATATATGCCATGGCTCTTTCTCCATCATAAATACGCTTCACGCCAGTATAAGAGAAAGATTCCGTAATGTAGAACTCGATGACTTCCGCATGGTCGTCATCATCTTCAATGAGCAACACGTCAAAAGTATCTTTTTGTTTTTCCATGGTTCTCTCCTGTTGAGTTACAATTGACGATTGATGATTAACAATTGATGATTGAATGTAGAATTGTTTATTTTAAGTGTTATTCGACAATTCATAAAATAAACACTTCCACCAATCATCATTCATCAATCATCGTTCATCAATCTTTCCTTTACTTTTTCTTGGGAAAGGCCAGCCAAAAGGTAGCCCCCTTTCCCACTTCGGATTCGACCCAAACCCTTCCTTCGTGAAATTGCATGACTTTTCTCGTTACGGAAAGGCCAATACCTGTGCCAGGCATTGTTTTGTCCAGACGATAAAAAAGACCGAAAATTTTTTCTTGATAATCCTTTGGAATGCCCTGTCCTTCATCCCTTATATAAAATAAATGTTCGTTTTCATTTTCTTTGCTCCCAATATGTACAACACTACCGGATGGGTTTCCGGCATATTTAAAGGCATTGCTCATCATATTTTCAAATACTTGCAATATTCTGCTCTCATTGGCGTAAATTACCGGAAATTTCGTTTCATAAACAAGTTCAAATTTTTCGTCTTCCAGTTTTTTGCGAATGGATTTTTTAAAGCTTTCCAATAGCAGGTTCATGTCCAGGTCTTTTTTATCCAGATCAGTACGCCCGACGCGGCTCAGCTCCAGCAAGTCGTTAATCAACTGCCCCATTCTTGTATTGGCCTGGACCACTCTGTCCAGCTTACTGATGGCTTTTTCATAATCGCCTTTCTTAGCCAGATCATTGATCATGCCGACAAATCCCATGCTGGTAACAAGGGGCGACTTCAAGTCATGGGAAACGGTGTAGACAAATTGTTCCAGTTCGTCATTGGACTTGGCAAGCTCTCTTCTTTTCTCCTCCAGTTCGTTAGCCAATGATTGTGTTTTTCCCAGTAGTTGTTCAGTCTGGCGGTTTTTTTCCTTAAAGACATCGGCCGCCCTGGAGAGATCTCCAATTTCATCCCTGAAGTCATGCCCCGGAATTTGAGAGGTGTGATCACCTTTGGCTAAGAGTTTAAAGGTATTGGTAATCTGGGTAACCGGTATGGTAATGCTCCTTCCCACCAACCACGATAAAATGATTCCCAGCATCATGGTCCCAATAGTGACAGTAAATATAAGGAAATTGGTCTTTGTTACCAGCTGGGCCAATTGTTGCTGAATACCACCCATATTTTCCACTGCAAGGTTTTTCAGTTTGCTTGCGTTGTATAAAAATTCGGCTGCCTCGCCCGCCATAACCACATTGACAAGATATAAGTAACCCCTGGTGGCCTGCACGGCCCTTAAGAGCGCCTTTTCATATTCGGAAATCATGATCTCCAATTCGTCCAAAATGTTTCTTCTGCTTACGTCATCTTCTTCCACTTTTAATTTTTCTATGCCTGAATACAGGCTGGAAAAGTATTTTTTTACCTTTGTAATGAGTGTTGAATCCAATAAATCAAAATACCTGAAGGCGTTTTTTTCTATCTTTAAAAGGTCGGTCAAAAGCAGTCTGGCTTCAGATGCTTGAACAAACTTACCTCTTTGCAAATGTGACTGAATATAATCCATGAGTTGAGTTTCGGCTTTTTCCTCGTCATCTCTTAATTTCTTCTGAACAAGGTCATTTCGTAGTTTCCTTTCCACAACAACTTGCTTGAACGTATCCATATAGATATTCAGGTGCTCGATCATCTTGGCAATGATTTTTTTTGTCGTTTGGTCACTGACCGATTGTTGCGCTTGGTTCAAATCTTTCTTAAGAGTTTCATACAGAGAATTGACCTTTTTCTCTGCAATCTCATGGCCTTCATAAGTAAATCTTTGCGCCTGTCTCTGTATTTCAGATGCGTTTCTTCCGATCTCCACATGTAGGTTTGCCTGGTCGCTTAAACTAGTGAAAAGGGAGAAATTTTCCTCAGTTCGATCCAAGCCGAAATAGGACGCATAGCCGACAATTCCAAGTAGGACGCAGATGAAGGTAAACCCCAAGCTGATCCTGGTTTTTAGAGAGAAAAAATCAAGTCTTGGCATAGCCATAATTACACCATTGAGTCATTAAAAGGTTGAGCCATATTTCGCATTCTCAGGGAGGCCCCTTACTGGCGTTAAGTTAAGAAAGTTTTTTCGGTTTTGTCCCGTAGGGACTTGTGAAATTAGCCCAGCAATTCATTGTTGGGTAAAAGATCCAAGTAGTTAAGTCCCGTAGGGACGACTGATCCCCGATGTCCGTTCCACATCTCTTTTCAGCCGTCCCTCCGGGACTTAAAAACTTCGGGCGACAGACCCAGCGATAAATCGCTGGGCTACTTTCAGTTGTCCCTCCGGGACAAAAAAAGAT
>JAJDAS010000583.1 GCA_029261755.1 Nitrospinia bacterium | reverse complement strand
ATGGGATCTGGTTGGCTTTTTTCAAGGAAACCCTATTGAGAATGCAAAAATGTAATAAAAACTTAATGAAATCTACATGGGAGCTATTAAGCTGGAAGCACTACATGTTGTACCTGGTTGAGTTAAGTAGATAGCCCGGTATTTCTATTACTAATAGCAATAGTCGTGCCAAGGATTGAAAGGCAATGAAATAGCGGGGAAAGGACGGAAAGGCGGCTTGATTAAAAGAAAAAAGTAGAAAAGTTTATACAGTTGTTTGGAAATAGTAGAAAAACATCGCTTTCTTGGTGGTTTTACTTTTTTTCGGATTCTTAAAGACAAAAAAAACGGGACCTACCATATGGCAGGTCCCGTTTTTTATAAATATCAATAGACGATTAGCAGTCGTAATACAAGGCAAACTCATAAGGATGCGGTCGTAAATCGATGGGAGCAATTTCACTGGTCCGCTTGTAGTCGATCCACATATCCACGGCATCCTGGGTGAAAACGTCACCCTTAAGCAAAAATTCATGGTCGGCTTCCAAGGCATCGATAGCTTCCGCCAAAGAACCGGGGGTGCTGGGCACGGAAGCCAATTCTTCCGGTCCGAGGGCGTAAATATCCTTATCCAGAGGCTCACCGGGATCAAGCTTGTTTTCAATACCGTCGAGGCCCGCCATCAACATGGCCGAGAAGGCCAGGTAGCCGTTACAGGTGGGATCAGGAAAACGAATTTCAATCCTCTTGCTTTTCGGGTTGGCTTGATACATGGGGATACGAATTGCGGCGCTTCTGTTTCTGCTGGAATAAGCAAGGTTTACCGGAGCTTCGTAACCTGGGACAAGTCGCTTATAAGAGTTGGTAGAAGGCGCCGCGAAAGCACAAATGGCTGAAGAATGTTTCAAAATACCGCCGATATAGTGAAGAGCCATATCGCTCAATCCTCCATATCCGTTGCCGGCAAAAAGAGGTTGACCACCCTTCCAGAGGGACTGATGGGTGTGCATTCCGGATCCGTTATCCTCAAATATAGGTTTCGGCATAAAACAGGCGGAAAGGTTATGCAACCTGGCAATATTTTTTACCACATATTTATACAACATAATATTGTCGCCGGATTTTGTAAGTGTATTATATCGCATATCGATCTCACACTGTCCGCCGGTAGCCACTTCGTGGTGCTGGCACTCCACTTCGATGCCTAATTCCTGCATCACCATCACCATTTCGGTGCGGATATCCTGAAGGCTGTCTGTGGGGGAGCAAGGGAAATAACCTTCTTTGTTTCTGGGCTTATGGGCGAGATTTCCATTAGGTTCCACGGCTCCCGTATTCCAGGTGCCCTCTTTGGAATCAACAAAATAAAAGGAATGATTTTGGTCCGTATCGTATCGAACATCGTTAAACAGGAAGAATTCCAGTTCCGGGCCAAAATAGACCGTGTCGGCGATGCCGGTTGACTTCAGGTAAGCCTCTGCTTTTAATGCTATGTTTCTAGGGTCTCTGGAATAGTTTTCTTTGGTGATAGGGTCCACAATGTTACAGGTGAGGCTCAGTGTTTTTTCCTTGCAAAATGGATCGATCATTGATGTGGACGGGTCCGGGACAACCAGCATGTCGCTAGCGTGGATTGGCTGCCAGCCACGAATACTGGAGCCATCAAACCCATAACCCTCCTCAAAACTATCTTCATTAAGTTCACTAATGGGAACGGAAAAATGTTGCCAGGTTCCCGGGAAATCCATAAATTTTAAGTCCACCATTTTGATATCTTTTTCTTTAATAAACTCGACGATCTCCTTCGGTGTCATGAAAACCTCCTTAAAAAAAATTAAAATTAAATTTCACTAAATAAATTAGAATTGAAAAACATTGTCGAATGCTTAAACCACTTTTCAAGCTAAACCTGGCTGATAGGAAGTATCAGGTTTGAGCGCAGGGTTGAGAATCAAACCCTTAAGTTTAGATTGCGTCTTCCCCCCTTTCGCCTGTTCGGATACGGATGGTATCCTCCACAGGCAGAACAAAAATCTTTCCATCTCCAATTCGACCCGTTTGAGCCGTTTGAGTAATGGAATCCACCACGGCGTTCACCAGGTCTTCACTGACCACCACCTCAATCTTAACCTTGGGAAGAAAATCTACCACATACTCAGCACCCCTGTATAATTCCGTATGGCCCTTCTGTCTTCCGAAACCCTTAACTTCGCTCACCGTAATGCCTTTAACCCCTATTTCGTTGAGCTTGTCCTTTACTTCATCAAGTTTAAAAGGCTTGATAATCGCCTCAATTTTTTTCATTATTTGTAACCTCCGATTAAGGTGTTAAGCACTGGTAAAATGGTGTGCAAATACTATCACAGAGGCTGGTTGAAATCAAAGAGTTCAACCGAACCTGGGAAGATAATAAAATTGCACAAAAACAAAATACCTCAAAAGGATTTTTCCAGAAAATCCACCACCAAATTTACTATAACAATATTCATGCCAAAAGGGCTGGACTCGTAACTAACTGAAAATCAAAGCGTTTTGCGAAAGGCCTGTAGATGCGATTTATTTTATGCCCGATAATGTGGCACTATAATCGAGCAGTTGATCTATTTCGAGGCACCGCTTGAGTGAAAAAATTTAAGACAGACGGAACACTTTGCTCCCTCTCAGTTACACGTGAATTCTGAGAATCTAAGCCTTCACTATTCTCTTCCATGGGCGGATCTTGGTCGCTTTCTACCAAAATTGACCCCTAACAATCTAAAAAAACTATTAAATACAATTAGTTACAAGCAAAAGCTTTCTTGACAGGGTGAACAAGGTAAACAGGATTGATCTTTTGGACCAAAACAATAATCTTGTTGATCCTGTAATCCTGTCTAAAATTCTTTAAAAAAATCAAATATCTTTGGTTAGGTTTACTCCAAATCTTATGGCTACTTGCGCTATCTCCACATCCTGGCGAGCGAACCAAATTTCATCGGCAAAAACACTGGTGGAAACTATGAAAGCAACGGGTGTTCCCGCCTTGGAATTGGAATTCAGGATTTCCACCGGGGTTTTCGAGAAGATCAAAAAAAACTTGTCTTCCTGGGGAGCAGAGGTTGTGAGTCTCCATGCGGTTTGTCCTGCTTCCTACAACGGAGAGGGAAAAAGGTTGGATGTTCACATAAGCGATTTTGAAGAAGAAAAAAGAAAGTTGGCTGTATCGCAGGTAAAAATGACGATGCAGAATACAGTGGAGGTAGGTGCCTCGGCGGTGGTTTTGCATTGTGGTTCAGTACCTATGGAAGAACCCATTTACAAAATGATGGAATTTTATGATCGAGGTGAAATCCATTCGGAGCAAGCCAAAAAAAAATTGCAGGAAATAGATTCCTTACGGAGGATAAAAAGCAAAAGTAGCTTCCAGAGGACGTTAAAAAGCCTGGAAGAAATAAGCGAGGAAGCCGACAGGCTGAATATTGATGTTGGCCTGGAAAACAGGTATTATTTTCGTGAAATCCCTGACATGGAAGAGCTTGAGACGATTTTTCACCGTTTCCGTGGAAGCAGATTGGGGTATTGGCACGATACCGGCCATGCCCATGTGCGGGAAACCCTCTTTGGTGTTTCGCATAAGGAAGTCCTGGACGCTTTTTCGAAAGAATTAATAGGCATCCATCTTCACGACGCCATAGGCTACACGGACCATTACGAGCCCGGGTGCGGGGAGGTGGACTTCGAGATGGTGACCAATTATCTAAAAAAAAATACTATCCGTGTGATGGAGTTAAATTCTCGAGTGGATATGGAGGGAGCTAAACGTGGAGTCGCCTTTTTGATGGCGAAGGGGATATTTTAAAGGCCAAAAGCGTTTCAATTTGGAGGTGATTAATCTAAACAGTTAGCCGGTTGCCAATTCCCCCTTAGATTTCTTTAAAAAAGAAGTAGGAATCATTGACACCTGGAAAGAATTTGGTCTATACTTTCACGTCTTTCCCCACATTCTATATACATATGCTATGGAAAACACAGAGACCGGTATTGTTATAGGAAAAGTTAAGGAGAAATTCCCGGAGTTGGTTCTGGGGGTACATTCTGACTTTGGCGACGATACCATCATCGTAAAAAAAGAAGGAATCATTGAAGTTTGCCGATTTCTGAAGGATGAGCCGGAGCTTTCTTTTGATATGTTAATGGATCTGACCGCTGTTGATTACCTGGGAAAAGGAAAAGAGGAGCGCTTCGAGATGGTTTACCATTTTTATTCTCTGAAGCACAACCACAGGGTAAGGATCAAAACCCCGGTTTCGGAAAAAGATTGTAATATTGATTCCATTGAAAACATGTGGATCGCCGCTAACTGGGCGGAGCGAGAGGTCTGGGACCTCTACGGCATCAAATTCAACGGCCACCCGGACCTCAGAAGAATTTTACTCTACGAACCTTTTGACGGCCATCCCTTACGTAAAGATTACCCCATACAAAAGCGCCAACCGCTGATTGGACCGCTAAACTAAGAAAATATGCCGGATTTAACTAAAAATCTACATGCGGATCATATGGTCATCAACATGGGGCCGTCACACCCGGCGACCCATGGCACGGTGCGCTTTCTCCTGACCCTGGATGGCGAAACAGTTGTAAATTTTGACTGTGAAATCGGATACCTCCATCGTGGTTTTGAGAAGATGTGCGAAAACAGCACCTGGACCAAGGTGTTTCCCTATACCGATCGACTCAATTACAACTCCGCCATCATCAATAATGTAGGCTATGCCCTGACCGTAGAAAAAATGCTGGGAATTACCACTCCCGAAAGATGCCAATATATAAGCGTCATGGCTTGTGAGCTTGCCCGGTTGGCCGATCACTATACCAACGTCGGCGCCGCCGGACTCGAACTGGGCGCTTTCTCGGCCTTTCTCTATTTCGTTGAGGCAAGAGAGTTGGTTTGGGATCTGCTGGAAGAGCTTTGCGGGGCCAGATTGACCTCCAATTATATCCGCATTGGCGGCCTGAAAAATGACATCCCTAAGAATTTCAAAACCAGGGTGCAGGAAGTATTTAAGAAGAACTGGGAGTTCTACAATGACGTAGATAAACTATTGACCAAAAATCGGATTTTCCTTGACAGGATGAGAGATACGGGAAAACTTTCTACCGAAGATGCCATTTCATACGGATTTACCGGCCCTTGCCTGAGGGCATGTGGAATTGATTACGATGTGCGAAAAGCCGAGCCCTACCTAGTGTATGACCGAATGGACTTCGAAGTGCCTGTGGGAACCACTGGCGACAATTTCGACAAATACCTTATTCGGATGGAAGAAATCAAACAAAGTATCAAAATTGTAGAGCAATGTCTGCGAGACATGCCGGAAGGACCCATTAAAGCGGATGACTATACCGTTTCTCAACCTCCAAAAAGTGCTATTTACAATGGGATGGAGGAGATGATTCACCATTTCAAGGTCACCACCGAAGGAATAAAAGTTCCAGCCGGGGAAGCTTACCAGGCGGTGGAAGGAGCTAATGGGGAAGTGGGTTTTTATCTGGTGAGTGACGGATCGGGAAAACCCTGGAAATGTAGGGTCAGGGGTCCGAGCTTTTATCTCACCCAGGCCATGGCTCAGATGTGTGAAGGTTCTTTGATTGCCGATATTATTCCCACTTTTGATTTGATCAATATGATCGGTGGGGAGTGCGACAGGTAGTAGGAAATTTTAGATTGATGATTTTTGATTGGCGGTAGGTTTTTTAAAAAAATATACCTTGCAAATTTAAAATATTATGGAATTTCTTCTGGTTACAATTGCGAAAGTGCTTTTTATCTTCGGGGTTACCTTGGGTGCCTTCGGACCCATCCTGACCTGGGTGGAAAGGAAGCAAAGCGCGGTTATGCAGGACCGAATTGGAGCCAATAGGGCCGAGATTTTGGGCTTTACCATTTGGGGGCTATTACACCCGCTGGCTGACGCCGTGAAGATGATTACCAAAGAAGACTTTGTCCCCGAGGGGGCCAATCGCTTCCTGCACTGGATTGCCCCCGTTCTTTGCGCCATCCCCGCCTTGCTTACCTTCGCCGTGATCCCTTTTGGAGGGCATTATGAAATCTTTGGGGTGAAAGTGAATCTGGTTATTGCTGATCTGGATGTGGGACTTCTTTTTATTTTCGCTGTAAGTTCTCTGGCTACTTATGGCCCGGTGATTGCCGGGTGGGCTTCCAATAACAACTGGGCTCTGTTGGGGGCTCTCCGTACCGGCGCCCAGATGATCTCCTATGAAGTATGTATGGGATTGACCATCATAGGCGTATTCATGGTCTATGAATCCTTGCGGTTGACCGATATTGGAGCGGCCCAGGAGAATTTTCTCCACTGGGGTATTTTTCTCCAACCCCTGGGTTTTTTCATGTTCCTTGCCGCAGCCATTGCGGAAAACAAGCGTGCCCCCTTTGATTTGCCGGAAGGCGAGTCGGAAATTGTTGCGGGGTATTTTATGGAATATAGCGGAATGAAGTTCGGTCTTTTCTACATGGCGGAGTTCCTGGAAATCGTCACCATTGCCGCACTCGTAACCACCCTGTTTTTTGGGGCATGGCATGTTCCCTTTGTTTCCACGGAGACCCTGATTTCTACTTTTGGCGACCTCCCCACCATGCTCATCCATGTGGGGACCTTTTTTACCAAGGTAATATTTTTCATTTGGTTTCAAATGATCATCCGGTGGACCGTACCCAGGTTCCGTTACGACCAGATTATGCACCTTGGTTGGAAAATATTGTTGCCGCTTTCTCTGGTGAATATTCTTGTGACCGGTTTGGTCCTGCTAATGTTGGGTTAAGAAATGAAGGTAAAAAGAAACGTTGAAATGACGGTGTGGGAAAGGCTTTACATCCCTGAAATTCTGAGGGGGATGGGCATAACCTCCAGGCATTTTTTCCTGAACTTGCTGGGATTTTTACCTGGATTCCGGCCCGAGGGGAAAAAACGTAGAATTTTTACCGTTTATTACCCGGAGGAAAGGTTTGATATCCCGGTGGCCTATCGGGGTATGCCGGTATTGGTGGAAGAAAATGGGGAAGAACGCTGCGTGGCTTGTGGTCTCTGCGAGGTAGCTTGTCCGGCCGACTGCATTTACATTCTCCCGGGGGAGAAGGCAGGTAAAAAAGACCGGTATCCTGAAATATTTGAACTGGATGTTGCCCGTTGCGTGGTTTGTGGGTTTTGCGAAGAAGTTTGCCCCAAGGAAGCCATTGTAATGAGCGATGAGCTTGAAATTGCCGAATACGACCGAAGCAAAATGCTTCTGGATAAAGAGAAGCTAAAAAGGCCTGCCTACCAATTGGGAAAAAGGTTGGCCTTTGTTAAAGAAATTTACTAATGGTCGGGTGAGACGTATCTCCCCAAAAGCTGTGCGATAAAGCTATGGATATTATTTTCTTTTATATTTTTTCAGGCATTGCCGTTGGGTCCGCCATCATGATGATCATGAATTGGAATCCCATAGGATCGGCCATCAACTTGATTGTGGTGATGGTTGCCCTGGCAGGGCTTTTTGCCATTTTGGATGCGCATTTTATCGCCATCATTCAATTGCTTGTCTATGCGGGCGCCATTATGGTTCTCTTCCTTTTTGTGATCATGCTCCTCAACTTGAGGGAGGGTTACGCTTCCCACTGGGTTTACAGGAACTACAATTTTTTTCTGTCGCTGGCAGGCATCGTTTTGGGTCTCTTTGCAGTTAAAACGTTGGTTACGTCTTTCATTGGCGCTTCAACTACTTATTCAGGTGTGCCGAATTTGGCGGCGGATTTTGGTACCACAAAATTAGTTGGGAAGATCTTGTATACGGAATATTTGCTTCCCTTTGAAGCGGCCTCTATTCTCTTGCTGGCGGCAATTGTGGGGGCTGTGATTCTGGCAAAGTCGAAAATCGGCATTGAGGAAGAAGAAAACAGCACCCCAAAACAGGTTGCCGATGATAATTAAAATTTGAAAAGGAATTTTAACAATTAATCGGTTAACTGTCACAGGCTAAAAAAATATGTCATTAACAGAATTAACAGTAAATCATTATCTGATTGTAAGCGCGATTTTATTCTCCATAGGAACCGTTGGCGTCCTTCTTCGGAGAAACTTGATCATCATTTTCATGTCTATTGAATTGATGCTGAATGCCGTGAACCTTACCTTTATTGCCTTTGCTCGCCATTGGGGCAATATGGAGGGACACATCTTTACTTTTATGGTGATGGTGGTAGCGGCTGCGGAGGCTGCGGTGGGATTGGCCATTATCATAGCGATTTTCAGGAACAAACCAACGGCCAACGTTGACGATTTGAATTTATTAAAGGGTTGATATTGATGTTTGAAAAGGTCTGGATCATTCCGTTAATGCCTCTGATTGGGTTTTTGATCAACGGCCTCTTTGGGAGGAAGTTGCCTAAAGGGGTTATCGGCGCAGTGGCTTGTGGCTCCATGGCCATCTCTTTTGTCATTGCCACGGGAATCTTTTTCCAGATTCTCGGGCTGCCGGCAGATGAACGGCTTTTCAAGCAAGATCTCTTTCTGTGGATCGGCAGCGGCGACTTCCAGTGCAAAGCTTCTCTTTTGATTGATCCCCTTTCCACCATCATGATCATGGTGGTCACCGGAGTGGGATTCCTGATCCACGTTTATTCCGTGGGCTATATGCATGAAGAAGATAGCTACTCCCGGTACTTCTGCTATCTTAATCTCTTTTGCTTTTTCATGCTCATCCTGGTGCTCGGAAGCAACTACCTGCTCATGTTTATCGGCTGGGAAGGGGTTGGACTCTGCTCTTACCTTTTAATCGGTTATTACTGGGAAAAACAATCCGCAGGAGATGCGGGCAAAAAAGCATTCGTTATGAATCGGGTAGGAGACTTCGGGTTCATCCTGGCCATCATGTTCATTTTTGTGACCCTTGGGACTATAGATTTTACAGAGTCAGCCAAATTGGCTCCTGAGAAACTTGCTGTCGGAGGACTTGTAGTCACCGTCATTACTTTGCTTCTCTTTTTGGGCGCCACCGGGAAATCGGCGCAAATTCCTTTATATACTTGGTTGCCGGATGCCATGGAAGGCCCGACGCCTGTCAGTGCCTTGATCCATGCCGCCACCATGGTTACTGCTGGAGTGTACATGATTGCCCGGTGCTCCGTGCTTTTTGTGATGGCTCCTTTCACCATGGGGACAGTAGCGGTCATCGGTGCGGCCACAGCCCTCTTTGCCGCCACCATCGGCCTGTGCCAAAACGATATTAAGCGAGTCCTGGCCTATTCAACGGTTAGCCAGCTTGGTTATATGTTTCTTGCCTGTGGAGTTGGAGCTTTTTCCGCAGCTGTTTTTCATCTGATGACTCACGCATTTTTCAAGGCCTGTCTCTTTCTTGGTTCCGGGAGCGTTATCCATGGTTTGCATGGAGAGCAGGATATGCGAAAGATGGGCGCTTTGAAGGAGCACATGCCCAAGACCCATATCACATTTTTAATTTCCACCATAGCTATCGCGGGCTTGCCGCCCCTGGCCGGTTTTTTCAGTAAAGACGAAATTTTGTGGAAAGCCTTTTCGGACGGCAATATCTTCTTATGGGGAATGGGCGCTTTTGCCGCTTTATTGACCGCGTTTTATATGTTCCGTCTGGTTTTTCTCACCTTTTACGGGAAATCCAGGGTGGATCCACATGTGCATCCCCATGAATCTCCTGCGGTAATGACCGTGCCCCTGTTTATCCTGGCAGGTTTGGCTGTTGTGGGAGGCTTTGTAGGTATCCCCATCATTGAGGGCTGGAACAAAATCGGACACTTCCTGGAACCTGTCTTTGCCGCCAGCAAACATGTTGTGGAGCATGGTGCCGAGGCCGATGCTCATGGCGGTGGACATCATAACATAGGCTTGGAACTGGGCATGATGGCAACCTCGGTGGTCATCGCCGTGGTGGGAATCGCCATAGCATTCCGGTTCTATATGGTGAGATTAGACCTGCCTGAAAAATTAGCGGCACGTTTCAACAACCTCTACGACTGGATATACAACAAGTATTACATTGACGAACTGTATGACACCTTGATTGTGGAGCCCATAGTCTACTTGTCAAATTTCCTTTGGAAAGGGTTTGATGTGGTGGTGATAGATGGTTTGGTGAACGGTACAGCTACGGTTTGCAGGAGCCTGGCCACTAAGTTGCGACTGGTGCAAAACGGTTTTGTGAGGAATTATGCCTTGTCTTTTATGGTTGGTTTTGTTTTGATCCTTTTATTTTGGGCGAAATAAAGTTCTATGGATAATATTTTAAGCTGGATTGTCTTTCTTCCGTTAATCGGCTGTTTCTTAATCGCCTTCCTCAATAATAAAAATGAGGAGATGGTGAAAATGACGGCCTTGGGTACGAGCGTCATCACTTTCCTGGTCTCGCTCCTTCTCTATACCGGCTTCGATGCCACTACTGCGGACTTTCAATTCGTAGAGAGGGCCGAATGGATCCCGGAATGGGGTATCAGCTACTACCTGGGGTTAGACGGCATCAGCCTCTTTTTGGTCATTCTTACGACTTTTCTCACCGCTATTTCCATCCTGGCTTCTTGGGGCATCAAAAAGAGGATCAAGGAATACATGATCTCCATGCTCTTTTTGGAAGTGGGAATGCTCGGTGTCTTTGTATGCCTGGATCTCTTCCTTTTTTACGTTTTTTGGGAGATTATGCTAATCCCCATGTACCTGATCATCGGAGTATGGGGCGGGCCAAGAAGGATCTATGCCGCAGTAAAGTTTTTCATCTACACCATGGCGGGTTCCGTACTGATGCTGGTGGCCATATTGGTGCTCTATTTCATGAACCACGAGGCCACGGGTGTTTACACCTTCGATTTGCTTGAAATTTATAAACTCGATATCCCAATGGGTCCCCAAATGTGGCTTTTTGCAGCTTTCGGGCTTGCCTTTGCCATCAAAGTCCCAATTTTTCCCTTCCACACTTGGTTGCCAGACGCCCACGTGGAAGCCCCCACGGCAGGCAGTGTCATTCTGGCCGGTGTACTACTCAAGATGGGTACCTACGGTTTTGTACGATTCTCATTGCCGCTCTTCCCGGCGGCATCCCATGAGTTTGTCCCCTATGTGGCCTGGCTTGCCATAGCGGGTATAATTTACGGCGCCTTGGTTGCCATGGTCCAGGAAGACCTGAAAAAGCTGGTAGCCTATTCCAGTGTCAGCCATCTCGGATTCGTAATGCTTGGAATATTTGCTTTCAATATCCAGGGCATGGAAGGCGGAATCCTGCAAATGATCAATCATGGCCTTAGTACCGGGGGACTCTTCCTTTGTGTGGGAATGATTTATGACCGCAGGCATACCCGGATGATTTCCGAATTTGGCGGCCTGACGGGACCCATGCCTGTCTTTGCAGTTTTCTTTATGATCATGACCCTATCCTCCATCGGCCTTCCGGGGATGAACGGATTCATTGGAGAGTTTCTGGTATTGCTTGGAACCTTTGCTTCCAATAAAATTTACGCCGCCCTGGCTGCAACGGGAGTGATTCTGTCCGCTTGCTACATGCTCTGGATGTTTCAAAGGGTCATGTTCAACGAATGCTCCAACCCGGAGAATAAAAAACTCACCGATATTACTCCAAGGGAAATCGCCACTTTGGTTCCCATTACCATTCTGGTTTTCTGGATAGGAATCTATCCCAAGCCGTTCTTAAGCAAAATGGATGTGTCCGTGAATCATCTTTTGGAGCAGGTGGAAAATAAAAGACAGGTAACCTTGAGGAATGAAGAGAAAAGCGTCTTGCTTGCCGCAAATGAACTTCTCGCGGAAGGCGTGGCCCAAGCCAAAAAGGAAGTTAAGAGTCTCCAAACGCACTAATATTTACTAAGATTGGAATAGAATAAAATGATACCTATGCCGCCAATTGACCTGGGAAGTATTTCTCCCATGATCGTCCTCTCCTTGATGGGGATGCTAATTCTTGTGCTTGATCTCTTCATGGGCAAGTGCAAGACCCCCTTGGGGTATTTGGCGTTGATCGGCCTGATTTTAGCCGTCTACTTTTCTTTTGGACGCGATACCAGCTCCCCGGTTTTTTCCTTCAACAATACCTTTGTGGCGGACAACTTTGCCGTCTTTTTCGACCTGATTTTTTGTCTGGCCACCGGCCTTGTGGTTCTGATTTCCCTCCAGTATGTGGAAAGGGAAAAAATTCATCTGGGAGAATATTATTCCCTCCTTCTGTTTTGCACG
>JAJDAS010000582.1 GCA_029261755.1 Nitrospinia bacterium | reverse complement strand
CATCTAAAATCAGATAAGGTATGTTGGAAAAGCTGAACTTTGAATCCTGGACTCCCAAATGAAATACACCGGGCGCAACTTCAATTGCATCTTTCTCATTATAATTCACAGACATATTGTTTCTCCTTTCAAAAAGAAAATTATTAGTATATCAAAACATATTTTGTTTGTATTCAAACTTTGTTGCCAGCTTCCCTCACCTCCATTTCATCTCTAAAAGAAAAATAGTATTTTAGCTCTTTCAGCTGTTAAAAGCCCGAAAAAAATACCTTTAGATTCAGCTGGTATGTCCAAAGTTTCAATTATTTAGTTTTCATTCTCCTCACCCGTCCATTAACCATTACCGGTCATTACAAAACAGACAATGATTGCCACTGACTGCGAAACTAACTGGCCATTGGTAAAATCGAAGGTTTTCAAAAGGCATTCGAGGTGGCAAACCGGAGATCATCCTGTCTCAGGCAGGGACGGGTATAATATCTTGCTAAACGCTCAGTGAACAAACTGCTCTTTGAAGCTTTCTTCCTGCTCCATATTGCCGATCATGACCAGGGTGTCCGTTTTATCAATGACGGTGGAATGATGGGGGGTATTCACCAACTCTTCACCATTTTGGATAGCGATAACATTGCAACCGGTGAGGGCGCCGATATGGGCTTCGGAGATGGTCTTCCCCGCCAAAGCCTTGGAGGCCTTATACCTGAAAATATGGAGCCCTTCCGTAAGTAGAGTCAGGTTCCCCCTTTGCAGGATGTTGTTCACAATGCTGGAACCCAACATGGTGTAAGACATCACAAAGTCGGCACCTGCCTTATGGATGGCGTTTTGATTTCTCTCGAAGTTGGCCCTGGTGACGATCCGAAGGTCCTTATTCAGATTGCGGCAATAAAGGGTCAGGTAACCGTTGATCCCGTCGTCGTTGGTGGTGATGACCGCCGTGGGGGCCTCCATGATGCCGGCCTTTTCCAGCACCGCCCTTTCTTTAGCGTCTCCTTGCACAAAAGTGCCCGCTCCAAGTTTCTGCTTGCACTCTTTTACATCCACCAGATAATAGGGCGTATCCTTTTTATCCAATTCCTTTGCAACGGAAAGGCCCACTCCGCCCCCTCCGATAATGACAATGGGCTTGTCTGAGGTGATATAGATGGACATAAAAGTGTCCAGCTTCTCCAGGTTTTTCTTCTCTCCCATGAGCAAAAGGACTGATTTAGCCGTGGTTTTGTAGTCCGGCCTTGGAGGGGAAAACTTGCCTCTTTCCCAAACTCCGATAATATTGACACCCGTGGTTTCCCGGATCTTCAAATCGGAGATGGTTTTTCCAAGGAAAGGCGAACCGTAAACGGGGCACTCCACGATCTTTAGGTTTTCCAGGCTTCCCAGGATGTTGGAATGAATGGCCCCCGCCATACATCGGTTGGCCAGATATTTGCCCAGGATCTCTTTTATAGGAAGAACATAGTTGCATCCGGCGAAATGAAGGATATCTTTGGAGGCTCCCACAGCTGCCAACGCAATGATGGGGATATCCGAAACGCTTCTTACTGCCAGGGCAATGTGGGAATTTTCCACATCCGACTGATTGGCGAAGATGATTTTCGCGGAATCGATATTCAATAATTTGAAAGTTTTATCGTCGGAGAAATCGCCCTGGATGACAGGGAGGTCCTGATTAAAAAGAGCTTCCGCCTTATCCATGTCTTTTTCCACAAAGATATAGGGTTGATTAGTGATTCGAAGCTTCTCCTTGAGGTTTATGGCGATGGGGTCTTCTCCGCATATGATGACGTGATCTTTCAACTTAGTGGAAGGTCTCCTCGGAACCCTGGTCCTTGCGGCGCTCTCCACCATGGGGGCGATGAAAAAACTGATAAAAATATAGGGCAGTACAATGAGGAGAAGGAACACTCCCGAAATGAGGACGATCATGGAAAAGAAACGGCCTTGGTCGGAGGTGAAAACGATATCGCCAAATCCCAGGGTGGTCATGGTGGTGAGGACCCAATAGACCCCGGAAAACCAGGAATGGTCCACCCCTTCAAATTCTTTCATGATGAAATGAAAGAGGAGGGAATAGCTGGTAACCAGGAGGGCAATAAAGAGAAGGAATTTCGCCAGGACGAACATGTTGTCCGACCTGCGTCTCTGCTTAAAAATATTGGTTAGATTGGCCGAACTTCTTCTGATCATGGTGGTAGCGGAATTTAAGGTGATAGATCTAGCCCAAAACTGTAGCAAAACGAGGCTGGAAAATCAAAAATTCCGTTGGGTTTTGAGGGGTGTCCTTAAAGAAAAATGTTTAGCTTTTTTGACGAGACGAAGGGGGAAAACTGGATATTTTGGTTCATCAATCCAAAATATGGGCAAAGATAGTTGTTTTTTTCAATTCTTAAACCTCTATAGCCCACGGAACACACTGAAAGATACAGAACAAAACAAATAAGGAACTTCCCGTGTATTTCTGTGTGTTCCGTGGGCTAGATAAGTATTTAAGTTTTTAGATTGTGAGAGATAAATTTTCAGAGGTTGTGTGTAAGTATTTAACGCTCAAGATATGGAAAGCTGCCTGACGTCAAACGCTGAGTGGTATCCATTGGATTCCCTGAAGGCCAATAAGGCAAGATAACCGTTTATGGTCCACGCTTCAAAACTCTTCCCGGATCCTTAGAAATGAAGCGAACCTGGGAATGCCCGATTTGTGAAAGCCCTGGTATTTGAAGGTGACCACACTTCCCATGGGAGGAGGGTTCTCGCGTTCCTTGTCCGAAAAGCCGGTACCGATGGCGAAGTGGATTCCGTTGGGAAGCTCTACCAGAAGCGAACCGAGCCGTCCTTCGTGCTTTCCCTTTCCGGGAATGTGCCCCACCACGGTGGCTTCCGTGTCTTCAAAGGTCTTGACCTTCAGTAAATCGTAGGTATGGCCCACCGTGTAGAGAGAACCAGGCCTTCTTAGCATGATCCCTTCTCCGCCAAGGGACTCAATCTCCGCCAGCTTTTTCAAAAGGTGTACTTTACCTTGGCAAATTTCCTGCTTCAGAACTTCCGCATAAGGGGTGGGATGTTCCCGAAACCAGCTACGGGCTAAATCCAGGTGTTCTTCAAAACCACCTTTTGCCTTGGGAGCGTCGAAGACCAAATAACGAACCTTCTTCCAATCCTTATCGGGGGTCTTCCGGCGGACAATACCCGATAGCTCCGAAAATTGTCCGCGTCCCGACCAAAGCTCACCGTCCAGGGGAAAAGGCGGAAGATTTTCCGTAAACCATTCCGGGACCTGGAATTTCTTGCCCGAACGGGAAAGCATCTCACTCCCTGTCCAGTATCCCCGGACTCCATCCAGTTTTTCGCTCATCCACCATCCCTTGATATCCTGTGTTCCGTCCCAGGAATGGGCCAACAATACGGGTGCTTTCTCCATACCGGTGGCCTTATTTTCAGTGGAAGTCGGTTCCGTAGATGCGTATGGGGAAAAGGTTGTAACGTGAAAGCCCAGTAGTAAAAGTAGAATGAGGAATGTTTTTTTCATAGAAAAGCTCCTATCGGTAAGAAGTCATTGATGGCCATTTGTCTCAAGGGCAAGCTGCAATTGCTGTCGCCTGTCCTCCTTGGGTTTTCCGGCCAGGATCTTGCACTGCTCATAGAACTGCCCCAGATCACCGCCTGTTTCCTGGAGAAACCCTAAGAAGGCAGGCACAAGATCATTATAAAATCCCACTGAAAGGATCTTCGCGTTATTGATGGGACGCGCAAACCAAGCGTCATATCCCTTGTGTTGCCCCCAGGCAGTTTTTCCCTTTTCATATTCCCCCTTCAACTGGCGGAGGAGTACGGCTTTTTCCCTCCTCTTGGTTTCCGGGGGTAGATCCTTTTTATAGAGGTTCTCCAATTTTTCCCGATACCTACCCACCAGCTCTGCAAACCACCGGTAAAACTGCTCACTGTTTAAATAAGCATTATAATCCTTCTTTTTGCCGGATAAAGCAAACCATCGGCGCAACCCTTCCTGCTCCACTGCAGAGGCAAAACTTTCGTTGAAGGTGGTGTCGTCCGCCGTGAACAAAATCTGGTGGGCAAGTTCGTGAAAGATGAGGCCCGCAAGCCTGGCCTCGGACCGGTGAACGAAGGTGCTGAAAATGGGGTCATCGAACCAACCCAAGGTAGAATAGGCAGACACGGCACCGACATGGACATCCAGTCCCTCCCCTGTTAATTTGGAGGCGTATCGTTGGGCGTCCTCTTGCGAAAAATAACCTCGGTAGGCCACGCAACCCACGATGGGGTAGCACCATTTTTTTTCCTGGAAGGAAAACTCCGGGGCCGCGAAAACGTTCCATGCCACAGAGGAGCGGTTGAGTTCCACATAGGTCAGATAATGTTTATCTGCCGGCAGCTTCAACTCCTTTATTGCGAACTCCCGGATACCCATGACTAGCTGTAGCTGCTTTTTTAGTTTGTCCGGGGTATTCCGGTCTTCGAGGAGACGGGAAATGGCTTTTCTTTTACAGAGAATGTCCACCTGCCCCGTAATGGCTTGCTTATAGTAAAAGAAGCTCTCGCAACCCGAAAGGAGAATTGCGAGAATCAGGCAGATGAGAAATTTTATGTGAAGGCGAAGGGTGTACAATGATATTTTAGATTGATGATTTTTGATTGAAGGAATAATCAATTTAGAAAGTCTACCATCAAGGCAGCAGTTTTTCCATTGACATAAAAACAGGAAAAAAATAAGATGAAGCATCGGGGTGACAGGCAAGGCATCGTGCTTTCTATTCTTCATAATCTTCAAAGAGTCCAATTTCTCATAAAACAAGTATATGATCCAGGCAAAAAGCCACGAAAGTTCCAGGGGTAAACAAAAAGCCATTCTTGTTGGAGTTTCGCTGAAACAAAAACCCCTTTGGGAAATCGAGGAGTTGCTGGATGAGTTGAGCGGCCTGGCACGAACATTGGATTATTCCGAGTGCGGAAGAGTCATTCAGAGCAAGGGGAGAATCAATCCCAGCCACTTTATCGGTAAGGGGAAGCTGGAAGAGATCATGTCCGTTAAAGAGGAATGCGGCTCCGATCTGGTCCTCTTCGACGAAGACCTTTCTCCGGCGCAATGCCGGAACCTTGAAAAAACACTGGAATGTACGGTTGTGGATCGGTGTGGATTGATCTTGGAAATATTCAACCGGCACGCCCGTACCCGCGAGGCCAAAACCCAGGTACAATTGGCGCGCTTGAAATACCTTCTTCCCAGGCTTGCGGGCCGTTGGTCACATCTTCACAGACAAAAGGGGGGCATCGGACTGAGAGAAGCCGGTGAAAAGCAGTTGGAAATCGACCGGCGATTGGTTCGAAACGACATTTACAAGCTGGAAAGCAAGCTGAAATCCATTGAGAAAGAGCGCGCCACTCAAAGGAAAGCACGCGATGAACTCTTCAAGGCCAGCCTGGTGGGATACACCAACGTGGGGAAGTCCACTCTGATGAATAGGCTTACCCAGTCCAATCTTTTTGTGGAAGACAGGCTGTTTGCCACGCTGGACGCTTCCACCAGGACTCTGAAAGAGGTTGCCGGAAGCAAGATTCTGCTTACCGATACCGTAGGCTTTATCGACAAGCTTCCGCATTCGCTTGTAGCTTCGTTCAAGGCAACCCTGGATGAAGTGCGAATGGCCGATTTGTTGATCAGGATGGTAGACCTGAGCCACCCCAACTTCGAGGCACAGATGGCCTCCACTTCCAGGGTCATCGGAGAACTGGGGGCGGGCGACAAACCTCATTTCTGGGTTTTTAACAAGATTGACAGCGTCTCATCGCCCTCTCTGGTGGAGAATACGGCCAATCGTTTTCCGGGCAGCGTATTTATCTCCGCTACGGATGGATCGGGGTGCGAGGACCTGAAGCAAAGGATCATCGAAGGCTATGAAGAACGAATGGTGGAAAGGGAGTTGGTCCTGGGTTATAAGGAGAGGGGCCTCCTTCGCCAGATACGCCTTTACGGCAGGATACTATCCGAAAAATATACGGAAGAGGGTATCCACGTCATGTTCCTATTGGAGAAAAAGCGGCTTGGCCTTATCAAAAAACTTCAGGATTCCTGATTTTAGCTTAACCTTTTGAATCCTTATTTACAGTTTCCTTTTCCACTGATTAAGGCGTAAACTAAGGCATAAGAAAAGGCCTCAGTTCCCGGTGGGCATGTATACTCTACCGCAATTGGTTTTTGGTATCTTTAAAATTGACGAAACCAATTGCTAAGCATAACTGCAACCAAAATTTGATTTTAAAAAACCGAAAATCAAATTGGTTTTAGTATAAGCATCTACTCAACCTCAAAAAGGAGGGGCGAATATGGAAGGTGACTATGAAACAGGAATTGGTGCGGAAAAAGAGCCCGCACTGTATGCCAGGGGGTATTCCATGGGACATATGCGCAACAGGAATGAGTTCCTTGTTGCAAAGGCGATGGAGGAAGTAATACCGGAATATTCGCCCATTTGCGAATGTGCCATGTGCGTGGAGGACATTTTTGCTTTGAGCCTCAATTCACTGCCCGCGAAATACCAACACTCCATGAGCATCGATATCCACAAAAAAGCAACATACGAAGAGGTCTGCAAAAAAGTAAAGGAGTCCGTGGAGCTTGTTCGGAAAAAACCGAAGCATACCTGACGCGGGAAGCTGTCCGAAGAACCTCCAGATGGCTACTTTTTGGGCAGTACACTCTTCAGGGTGAAGACCCCATAGAGGAGGAAAAAGAGGGCAATAATGCAGTTGGAAAAGCTGCTTGTGGTGATGGAAAGGGTGAGGAGAAAACCGCCGATAATGCAAAGCGCAAAACCCACCAGAGTGGTTATTCCTTTCCCAAGGGTGTCGGGGGCTTTTTTAAGGTATTTCTTTTTCTTCCATTTCCATTGCAAACGGGCGAAATACCACTTCAACCATTCCCCCGGGGGAAGAGATGCAGGAGATTGCATAGAAGTTTGGCAGTACAAACATTTGGAATCCGTGGCTTTGCCGGGGAATCCGCAGCTTGGGCAAAGTTTGGCATTGGACTGGTCTTTTCGGGATGTGTCGAACTGTTTTTCACTCATAGCTAAATTTTACAATAACCGCTCTACCATATTTTGAAAATCAAATCTGCCGTTGGGCTCCTTGAAACATTCGCGGAGTCCCTGGACAAAAGAAGTTCGGCCAGGCTCGGCCTTTATGGGACAAACCTTCCCCACCAGTTCTTGAAGACTCTCCGGAACTCCCACCTGTTTTCCCCTTTTCAGCTTTATTTGCAAAACCCTCCGGGTAAAACAGTTTTTTGAAACAAACATTAGTCCGAATCCCAGGAAAACAGGAGTAAGCAACACGGGCCAAAAAAACGGTATGGATTTATGCATCAGGGATGCCAATACCGTGGGAACCAGTGAAGAAAGACAAAAAAGAATCCCGATACAATAAAAAAGCTTCGGACTTTCCAATCGGCTGGTAATGGATTCGATATTGCTTCGCCTGCTATTCAAAATCTCTATTTCATCCCCAAACCCGATGTCGTTAAACAAAATGAGCCTTTCGGTGGTGAGGTAGACATTCCAGCCGGAACTCCTTTTGTTTTCGATGAGGCTTTCCCCTGGGCCGAGGGTGATCATGGTGGAAATATTGTTGGTCTTAAAAGCGGCCATGGTTACACATCCCCAACCTCTCCCGAGGTCTTTTTCTTCACAAGCACCTTTGCAGCGGCCTTGATCTTATCCGCAAGGATTGTCTTCACTTTGCCGGAATCCGAATAGAGAGAAAGTTCCTCTTTATCGATCACATGCACCGCGCCTATTTCATTGGCCCGCATACGAATAGGGCTTCCCTTTTGGGCAATGGAGCTGATGATAATAACCGGGAGTGGAAAATGGACCATCAGTTTCTTCAAAAACTTTATTCCATCCATTTTCGGCATGATGATATCCAGGGTCAGCACATCCGGTTCCAATTCCAAAATCTTTTCGCGGGCTTCGAAGGCGTCCGAGGCAGTGCCCACCACCTCGATGTCCGGATGTCCGTCCAGGGACGATTTGATAATCTGCTGAATCAGATGGGAGTCATCCACAATCAATACCTTGATCTTGTATTTAGAAAAGTGTTGCTCCCTTTCCGTTGTGTGCTGGGTGTGCTCCGCTTTTTGTACTAAACGGACATTGATGGAATTGTCCCAGGACTGGTAATGGATTTTCCTTCCATTGTTACCCCCTGTTTCTTCTCGGGTGATAGAGATCTTATGTTCTCCCAGGATTTTTTTTGCGATAACAATGTTCTTTTCGCCTATATTGGACGAAGCGGCCAGTGATTCCGTAACCGAAGCGCCCCCGAAAACCATGGCTTTGATGTTGTTCATATTCGGGTCACTCTTACCCATGATGTTGATCATGGCTCGGATGGAGGTGTCCCCGTATTTGGGATCTTTTTTGGTGTCGGGCGGCTGGTTGGGCAGCATGAAATGGTTCATGCCGCCGAAATTTTGCTTCGCATTGAACAGGCATACCGCGACACAGGAGCCGAGCAAGGTGGCAACCAAGTAAGGCTCTTTACTTACGTGAAATTCGCCAGGAAGTAGAAATAACCTTTTTTCCGCCATCAGAACTCTCCCTATTTAAATTTATTATTATAAAGGTTGGATAACAGGCCTTCCACGTTCAACACCAAACCCACCTTCCCATCACCCATGATGGCTCCACCCATAATGTTTTTACACTTCGGAAGGCCTTCCAGGCTTTTTAGAACTACTGACTGTTGTTCCGACAATTCATCCACCCAAATGCCGGCTTCCTGGTCTTTATTTTTCAGGAGGATGCACAGGCCTTCATCCTTTTTTTTCGATTCCTCACCGCCGGAAATGGCAAAGAGGTCGTTCAAACGGATCAGCGGGAAAAGCTTGTCCCGGACTTTTATAGCCTCGCCTGTTCTCTTAATGGTCACAATTTGGTCTTTGGTGGGTTGAAAGGATTCCAGAATATTCACCATGGGTATGATGAAGGAGTTACCCGTGACCCTGATGATCAGGCCGTTGATTACTCCTAAAGTAACCGACAGAGGGATCTGGAGATGCACCTCGGTTCCTTTTCCCTTTTCCGTGTCGATCTTTACGCTTCCCCCCTGTTTTTTGATACCGGAGAGGACCACATCCATCCCCACGCCTCGCCCCGAAACATCGCTTACCTTATCCGTCGTTGTCATGCCGGATATGAAAATCAGATTGATCAGTTCTTGTTCGGGCATCACCGCAAGTTCATCTCTGCCGATGATGGCTTTTTCCTCGGCGACCTTACGGATTTTTTCCACATCGATCCCCTTTCCATCATCCTTCAAAAGTACGTGTAGGTATTTATCATCGTTGTAAGCTTCGATTCGGATCTCACCCCTTCCGGGTTTGCCCTGTTTTTTTCTCTCTTCCACACTTTCGACACCATGATCCACGGCATTTCTCACGATGTGCATAATGATGGCGTCCAGATCGTTCAACAGGCTTTTGTCCAGATAACTGTCCTCGCCCACCATGGTCAGGGAAATTTCCTTGCCCATGGATCTGGCAAGGTCGCGCACCAGTCTTGGCGTGTTGTTCAGGATCTGCCGGATCTCCACGCGCCTCAGTTGCATCAGGGATTCCTGGAGAGTGAAAATCTGCTCCCCAAAAATCATGTTTGCGGATTTATATTCTTTCTTTAAGGCCGGGTCGATATCCATCATGGCATCCATTTTTTTCTGAATGTAGTTGAAAACCTCTCCAATGGTGATGAGTTCTCCAACGCCATCAAGAAACATATCGATTTTTTCTTCATTGACCCTGATGGTTTTTCCAATGGGCAGTGCTATTTTTGGCTTTTCTTTTCGCTCTTCCGGCTTCAGGGCTGTTTCTTCCTTGGTTTCTTCCGTGGGCTCAACGGTTTCCAGCAACCCCTTGATATCGTTGGTTACGGAAGAAAAGTATTCCGTCATCAGTTCATCCATCTCCAAGTCTTGCATTTCAAAAACGCTGATGCTTTCCTCGATCTCTTCAATGATGTTTTTGAT